>JAYWHL010000331.1:0-8513 GCA_043777715.1 Cytophagaceae bacterium
GAAGTGTACATTTCAAAACCCGTTCTCAAAAAATTATTTATCCAAACCGTTCCTTCTGTTCCCATAACCTCGTCTCTAAGGTCCATTCCGCCTCTAAATGCCCACGATACTTCAAACTGCCCAATGGCTCCGTTTTCGTATTTTATCAATCCTATGGCGTGGTCTTCGGCATCAATGGGTTTTACTTGGGTATCGGCCCAACACATTACCTCCACAGGCTTGATGTCTTTGCCAATAAAATTCCGACCAATTTCAATACAGTGGCAACCAAGGTCTAGGATAGCTCCGCCGCCTGCTTGTTCTTTGTCCCAAAACCATTCTGAATGTGGCCCAGGGTGGGTTTCTCTTGATTTTGCCCAAAGTATCCTGCCCAAAGCTCCGTCTTTTATCATGGCCAAGGCTTTCAAGAATTTAGGGGTATAGCAAAGGTCTTCGAGATAACCGCCAAAAATACCCGCTTCTTCAACGGCACGCATCATTCGGAGGGCTTCAGCAGCGTTTCGGCCAAGGGGTTTGGTCGAAACCACCGCTTTTTTATGTTTCACACAGGCCATCACGGCGGCCTCGTGTAGGTTATTGGGCAAGGCAATACACACAATTTGTACGTCGGGGTGGGCAATTACCTCCTCCATGTTGGTACTGGCAAAGGCACAGCCGTAGTCGGTGGCAAATTTTTTGGCACTTTCGTCTCGGCGGGCATAAATGGCCACTACTTTGTCTCGGCTTCGTTGGCCATGAATAGATTCTGCATAAAAACGCCCGATAAAGCCCGAGCCAAGCATTGCAATATTTGCCATGATTGAATAATTGTTTTAGGTTTGAGTTGAATAAATGATGATGATTTTTAAGAAACAAAATGAACTGTTTAGTTTCAGGCCAAAAGCCACTTATTTTCTAAAAAACAATGATACAAAATCCGTATTGTTTTACAAATTTTCAAGCATCTGATTTAATGAAAAATACGTTTTATTCCCACCAAACCTTCGTTGGATACGCTCCTCCAAGGGTTACGGGCTGGCCAATGATGGGCGTGCATAGCGATACGCTATCGGCTTGGGCGGCTTTTACCAAACGCTTGATGGGGTCGTTCCAAGAGTGGTACGATAGTTCAAATTTTGCCCAATGAACTGGCATCAAAACCTTGGCATTGAGCTGTTTAGCTATTTTTGAGGTTTGTTCTGGAAAAGTATGAATATAAGGCCATTCGGGGGCATATTGGCCGTTTTCGAGAAAGGCGATGTCGAACGACCCAAATTTTTGAGCAATTTCAGTAAAGTGTTCTCCCTCGCCCGAATCTGCCCCCAAAAACAGTTGATAGCCATGGAGATTCAGCACAAACGACGACCAAAACGACTTGCCCCTTGTGAAACCCCTACCCGAAAAATGCCTTGCGGGCGTGGCCGTTAGGGCAATGTCTGGGCTTATGGTTTGGGCTTGCCACCAGTCCAATTCTGTGATTTTTTTGGCATCAACCCCCCAACGCTCTAAATGCGAGCCTACGCCCAAAGATGTATAAAAATGTTTGACCTTGGGGGCAAGTTTCAGCATGGTTTTATAGTCGAGGTGGTCGTAGTGGTCGTGGCTGATGATGAGCATATCTATCTCGGGCATATCCTCCGACTTGTAGGTATCGGCACCGTCGAAGGCTTTTCCAAAAAACGAAACAGGCGATGCTTGTCCACTAAAAACAGGGTCTATCAAAACCACAAAGTCTTTACTTTTAATTAAATATGACGAATGCCCAAACCACACAATCGTAGGCTTTTCGGCCTGCAAGGTATTAAGATTAGTTTTGGCAAAAGGCAATGCCTTGGCGGGCTTTACATCTTTGGGTTTAAAGAGCAAATGTTTGGTCATGGCCCAATACGAAATATCAGGCGGATACATAGGAGTTTCGATGGCATTCTGAAAACTACCATTCTGATAATGAGGCGATTGCAAGATACGTTCGAGGGATTTTCCACTTGGATTTTCTCCAAAAACAGCCTGTTGCATGAATAAATAAGTACCCGCAACGAGACTTGCAAGAACAGATAGGATTATAACCATTGTTTTCATTGATTGGGATAGGTGTTGAAATTCATCACTATATCAAGATTATAATGATTTGCAAGGTTTACAGGACAGCTCTGTTTCTAAGATTCAAACAAGTTTGGGTGTACAGATTGCAACGTATTATTGGCTTATTTTCAACGCTCAAAATTAGAGTTTCGTTCAAGTCCTCAGAAGATAAATAATAGTTTTGTTTTATTTATTTCAAACCAAAAAGACCAACAATGCTCATTAAAACACTGTTGGTCTTTTTGTAAATATCTAATAATCAATGTTTCGCAAATATTTTATTTAGATAAGCCCTGCTTTTTGCAAATATTCAGCAATCTGAACGGCGTTGGTGGCCTACCAAACACCACTGCAAAAGCAATATATTCAGATAAATTTCTGTGGTATGCTATATTTTGTAAAATTATCTAGTACCGAAAAGTCATAATTAAAAAATACAAATGTTTGGTATGCAGTATTTTACAAAAAAATGGTTCACAAACCTTGATTACTTGTAGTATTATTCAGATAAAAACAAAGCCTGTTTAGGCGTACAGGGTTTTGCATTTTTTAGGGTAATTAGTTTAACCAATTCAAAATATATTCTGCCACTTCTTGCCAATTTGGCTCTCCGCAAATGAAATGTCCACGTCCTTTAAACTCTTTAAATTCTTTGATGCTGTTAGTGTCTTTGTAAGCGTTGAAATTTTTTCTATTCAACGATGCAGGCACACAATGGTCTTTTTCTCCTGCAATAAAAAGTAAAGGCAGGTGTGGTTTTTTAAAGTCAATCTTTGCAAAACTTTTTAATGTTCCTCTCGGAATATTTCTGCTTTCGGGAACTACATATTTATCAAATACAATGTCTGACTCTGCTCTTGTCATGGTGTTGCAAAAAGCATAATGAAACCATTTTTTGTTGGGTTCAAAAACCGAATTTCCCTTGAATGGATTTACAACTGCACCGTTCACTTTCCAAAAACTCCATTTTGTCGTTACAATTCCTTGTGGTGAAGCACCGTCAATACAAACTCCAACCGCAACTTTGTCCATTGAAACTAATTTTTGTACAACCAAACCTGCTAATGAATGACCAATAACAATTGGTTTTTCGGGTAAAGTGTCAATTAGTTTTACAATATTGTTTACCACATCTTCAAAATCTACTTTTGCCAAATCAGAATTGATTTGCTTTCTTAAATTCGAGGGATTGCCTTCGTGGAAAGGATTTGCTGGTGTGTAGCATTTGTAGCCTTTTGCTTCAAAATAAGTTTTCCATTCTGCCCAACTTTCTGGGTTTACAAATAGCCCATGAACAAATACGATTGTTTTTGACCTTGAATTTAACATTTTATTGTTGTTTAAATTTTGTGAAAAAGAACTTGTTTGTAGTGTTAAGCACCACAAAACCATTAGTAGAATTTTGCCTTTGATTTTCATTTGGCAAAGGTCTAATTACTTTTTTACAATAATTTTAACCCAAGTTAAAATCGTATCATTTACCCGATATTCTTCGTCTTATTCTGCTTAACGAAGGCCCCTGAATACCCAAATAGGAGGAAATATGATACAAAGGAATGGTTTGAAAGATGGTTGGGTGGTTTTTTTGAAGCGTTGAATATCTTTCTTCGGCAGTTTGAAAAATTAGGCTTTCTGTTCTTTCCACGGCTATCAAAAAAGCCTGTTGTGCCAAAAGTCTCCCAAATGTTTCCCACTTGTGGGATACTTTATAGAGTGAAAGCAAGTCGCCCAAACTGATGTAGATTACAGTGGCATCGGTCATGGCTTGGGTATGATAGTCGCAGGGGACTCGATTTATGAAGCTCTTAAATGTTACTACAAATTGGTTTTGGGTGTAAAAGAAAACATTTTTCTCTGTTTCTTTTTTTTCTTCAATTATATATGAACGGAAAACGCCGTCAATAATAAACCCTAAATATTCACAAACAGATTTTTGCCTGTTATAAAATTCTCCTTTTTTGAATTGTTTCTTGTGCCAAAAATTTGTTGAAATAGCAAAATCATTCTCGCTCAATTCGGCAAATTGGTTTAATACAAATTTTAAGAGGTCAGTATCTGTCATAGAATGATACATTAAATTGTAGGTTTGCCACAAAATAGCAAATAACTTTTGGTCAAATTGAGATTAATTTTTTGTCCGTACATAAAATTAGAGCCGTTGTGGAACTACGAATTGTTCTACAACGGCTCTAAAACCTAAAGTGTGGGCCTAAAAAATGCGTTTTGGGCCAAAGAAATAATCAAATTTTCGAAACGATTCAAACAGAATTCGTTTTTATAAATTGACCTAAAAACTATGCTTTTTCGTCAGTTTTTTTGTTGGAAAGTCCAGCAGCGTTGGCGGCTTTTACCACCAAGAAAATAACATAAGCAACTACCAGAAACTCAATTACGGTTTGGATAAAATTACCATACGTAACATTTACAGGGAATTTTCCTGTGGCGTCGGCTTCTCCAAAATGAATAGCCAACGATTTGAAATCGATTTTACCTAGAATTACACCCAAAAACGGCATAATAATATCAGCAACGAGGGAGGCCGTAATTTTGCCAAAAGCCCCACCAATAATAACACCAACGGCGAGGTCTAGGACGTTGCCTTGGCTAATAAATTTTTTAAATTCTGAGAACATATTAATAAAAGTTTAGGGTTTAGAAAAAAGAAAAAAATCTTAGAAGCTATAAAGAAAACCAATACCAAGGTTTTGGGCAAACTGAATATCAAAAGATTGGTCTTGGTCGTAAATCATGATTGTGCCGAGGGTAACGTTTAAGTATTTGTTTACTTTGGCCGTAATTTGAGCATCAATACGGTTATCCATTGCAGCAATATCGCTATAACTTATAAACAATTGATGGCGTAATTTAAGGTTTACGTTTTTGGCAATGTCTTGGTCTATGTTGGTAACCACTTGTAGCAAGCCTATTTCGTTTCTGAGGGTTTTGCCTTGTGTTACGCCATAGTTTTTGGGGAAAGTTTTGTATAATTCTTTGTCGGCCACAATGGTCTGACGCATCGATAACGGAGCAAACTGCATATTAAAATGCACATTGGGCTTATACTCAAGACCGAATGCTTCGGTAATAAAAGCAGGAGCGAAGAGGTTAGAAATCAGCGTGCGGGTTTCGGCACCTGCGGCCGTTGTGGCGTAGGCATAACCACTGTTAAACTGCGAGAGGAAGTTTAATGACCCAAACAAATTCCATTTTGGATTTAGTTTGTGCGATAGTTTGGTATCGAAAAAAATACGATCTATGCTTTTTCTAGCACTTTGGCCTTTGTTTGAAATAACGCCATACTGAGCCTGAAAATCGTTTACCCAGTTGGTTTTGCCTTTGTTGTATTCGCCTTTGGCATTAAAAAAACCAGCAAAAGCAATAGAGTTTACGCCCCCGCCAGTCCAGCTATTGCTAAAGGACCCTTGGTTAAAATTAAGGCCAAATTCTGTTTTCTTTTTCCAAGGACTTTCGGGTGCTTTTTCGGCGGGTTTGTCTTGGGCAAATGTGCTTAGTGAGGCAAGCACGAAGGCGGTTACGAGAGAAAATGTTCTTTTCATGGAGTGATGATAAAAAGTGAATTAAAAAAGTTAGGTTGTGGTGTTGGTAACAAATATCTACAAAAAACACGAAAAACAAAAGGCAAGCCCTTTTACCTAACATTTGGTAAGAGCCGTACATTTTATTCAGAGCTAAGGACGTTAAAACTTAGGAAAAAGTAACTGAAGAAGGGGTGTTTTTGAAACCTCAAAAAATTTGATAAGGATAATAAGCCAAAGTACGATGTTTTCGAGGTATAGTTTTTTTACTTTTTCTTTTGCTCGTTTTAGTCGCATTTTGATAGCACTTTCTGTTACACCCATAATGTCAGCAATTTCTTTGATGCTCATATCGTCTTGATATTTCATCAATAAAATGGCTTTGTCATCTTCCGAAACTTGTTCTAGGGATTCTCTGAGGCGTTGGGCTTCTATTTCTCGGAGGTCGGCTTGGCCAGCGTCTTCGTCGATAAAGTCCATGTTTTCGTCTAGTTCGGACTCGGCGAGTTTTTTGCCGATGCGGGTTTTATCAACACAAAAATTATAAGTAATGGAATAAAGCCAAGTGGAGAATTTGGCGTTTTCTTTGTAGCTACTAAGTGTTACAACCAATTTCATGAAAATATCATGGGTATAGTCTTCGGCACGGGCATTGTCTTTGGCAAACGACAAACACTTGCGATATACCTTGTCGGAGTATCGGTCGTAGAGATATTCAAAATAAATATCTTTGCGTGTATCAACATATTGACGAACCAGTTCTTCGTCGCTGAGGTGTTTCATTCTGCTCAATCTTTTATTGACTTGCTAGGCTGCAAAGGTAGTCATTTTTGAAGATGTTAAAAAACGAGCCTAACATTTGTGGGTTTGAGTTAATAATCACAAAAATTATACCAAGTTTTTACTCTGTTTTTGTTTTGTCTTTTACCCAATTCATTTTTTGGGTAGGTATTTCTTGTTCTATCAGTTTTTTAACTCTTTCGGTTATTTCTTCGAGGGTTTCGTCGGGCCCAAAAATCACGGGTTCTTTAAAGGTTACACTTAGGGTGGTGTTTCTTTTTTTCATAAACAGCCCTTTTTTGTCAAAAGCTCTCCTAAAACCGTTGATAACCACGGGTACTACAATAGGATTATGGGTTTTGATGAGATGAGCCGTACCTTTACGAATAGGGGCGTAGGGACTGGTTGTTCCTTGCGGGAAACTCACCACCCAACCGTGGCCAAGGCCCTTGCCTACATTATCGTTGGCCGAGCTATCCACCTCCCGTTTTATGTCCTGACCCTTGGCTCGCCAAGAACGTTGCACCGTTATAGCCCCGCCTTGGGCAAAAAGTCGGGGTATCAGTCCCCCTTCTTTCATGGTTTCAAAGGCTGCTACATAATAGTTTCTGGCACGGGGGGCAAGCAAATAAAAAGGGTAATTGATAGAATTGGTAAAGCCCCATTTTACACTAAAAAAGATATGATACAGGCAAATAACATCAGCAAAGTAGGTTTGATGATTGGACAAAAACAATACGCCATGCCTTGGCAAGCCCTTGAGGTGTTCGGTGCCTGTAATTACGGTTTTGTTATAAATCACAAAGCGGGCGTAGGTCAATGCACCCAAGGCCGCCATGATGACCCTTTTTATAAAAACATAGTTACCAAAAGGGTCTCTTTCGGCAAAACCGAATACGTCTAGCATATTAAGAAACTGGTCGATGTATCGTTTCATTTGTTATAGAATAGCACCCGTGTAATGAATTATTTTGGTGCAAGTTTGTTTACTACAAGTCAAATATATCATTTTTGTTGTTAAAAAACCTAATTTTCAGTATCATGCCTGCCATTAAATATCCCAGCATTTTTTTTAGTTTTGTCATTATCATCGTTAGTTTATTTGGTTGCAAGCCAACCTTTCGGCCCGTTGTGCTTGGGTCGAGGTTCGATGCCAATACTCCGCCCCCTGCCCCAAACTATGCCAACATAGACCACTGGGCGGCATTGCCCAACAAAAAAGATATGGCGGACAGCTTGCCCAAAAAATCTGATTTTATAGATGGCCAAAACAATGCAAAAGCCGATGTATTTTTTGTATATCCAACCATCTATACCTACCAACCCAAAGATAAGTTTGAATGGAATGCCGACGTAAACGACGCCAGCCTAAACGCCACGATAGACAATACGACTATCTTGAACCAAGCAACGCCCTTTAATGGCTCTTGTAAGGTATATGCCCCAAGGTACAGACAAGCCCATTTGTATGCCTACTACACCCCCAATCGGGAAGACGGCAAAGCTGCCCTAGAACTGGCCTATCAAGACGTGAAAACAGCCTTTGAATATTACCTCAAGTATTATAATGCTGGCCGCCCCATTGTTATCGCTTCGCATAGCCAAGGCACAACGCATACCAAGAGGCTATTAAAAGAGTTTTTTGATGGCACTACCCTCCAAAAACAATTGGTGGGGGCGTATCTGGTAGGCATTGCCACACCCGCCAATCTATACGATAACATAAAACCCATCAGCAAACCTGGCCAAGTGGGTACTTTTGCTACTTGGAATACCTACGCAAAGGGTTTTTATCCAACCAATTACAACGAAGGGCTAGACAAAGCCATTTGCACCAATCCGATAGCATGGACTTCGGGCAATGACTATGCTTCGTACCAACAAAGTTTGGGAGGTGTTGGGCCAAAGTTTACGTTTTTCCCGAAGGTAATCGATGCCCAAGTACACGAAGGAATGTTATGGATAGGCAAACCGCATATTTTTGGGGCGGCCTTGATAAAAACCAAAATTTGGCACAAAGCCGACATCAATTTCTTTTATGGCGATATTAGGGCAAATGTAGCTTTGCAGGTAGAGAATTTTTTGAAACAACAGTAACTAGCTTTTGGCTGTAAGTTATAGGCTATAGGCTTGATT
>JAYWHL010000332.1:0-3055 GCA_043777715.1 Cytophagaceae bacterium
GAGGAATTAAACAACGAAAGACCCGATAACCCAGTCATTTTTTCAAAACCAGACACTTCAATTCTCAAAGACAATGCTCCATTTTATTACCCAGACTTTAGCAAAGATATTCACTATGAGGTTGAATTGATTGTTAAGATAAGTAAAATTGGCAAAAACATTGAAGAAAAGTTTGCACACAAGTACTATGACGAAATTGGCATTGGGATAGACTTTACGGCCAGAGATTTACAAACAAAGCTCAAAACTAAGGGTTTGCCTTGGGAATTGGCCAAAGGTTTTGATGGTTCAGCCCCCATTTCGGGTTTCATTCCTAAAAATCAATACGCTGATATTCAAAACATTAACTTTGGTTTATCAATAAATGACGAAATTAAACAAACAGGAAATTCAGGCATGATGCTTTGGAGTGTTGATGCCCAAATTGCTTTTATATCAAGATATTTTACATTGAGGCCAGGCGATATTTTGTTTACAGGTACACCCGAAGGCGTTGGGCCAGTAGTAATTGGAGACAAACTGAAGGCACAGATTGAAGGCTTAGAAATGATGAATTTTGAGATAAAGTAAATCTTTTAATTCTGAGAGTTTTCCAGTTAATACATAAATCAATTTTCTATCAAAAAACAGTAAACATCAAACAATCATGGCTTTACAAATAGGCGACAAAGCCCCACTGACCAAGGGAATTGACCAAAACGGGAATGTATATGATTTCTCCAACAAAAAAATAATACTTTATTTTTATCCAAAAGACGATACCTCAGGTTGTACGGCACAGGCTTGTAACCTAAACGAAAACCTGCCAGCCATCGCCCAAGCAGGTTACGAGGTAATTGGAGTGAGTATAGATTCGGAAAAAGCACATCAAAAATTTATCAAAAAATATGATTTAAAATTCAATTTGATAGCTGATGAAAACAAAGAAATGGTAGAAGCCTATCAAGTTTGGGTAGAAAAATCGATGTATGGCAAAACTTATATGGGAACAGCCCGCACTACTTTTGTGATAGAAGAAAATGGAATAATTTCAAATATTGTTAGTAAAGTAGAAACAAAAAATCACGCAAATCAACTTTTATAATATGAATTTAACGAAAATTGCTAGTCAGGTAAGGAGAGATATTTTACGCCAAGTACATGGCTGCCAGTCTGGCCACCCAGGAGGATCTTTGGGTTGTGCAGATTTATTTGTTGCCCTTTATTTTTCAGAGATGAAATTAACTGCCCCAAATGCCGACGGCACAAGGGATTTTAAGATGGAGGGCAGTAATGAAGACCTGTTTTTTCTTTCAAATGGGCATATTTCTCCTGTATTTTATTCTACATTGGCAAGGGCTGGGTATTTTCCGATAGAAGAACTAAAAACTTTTAGAAAACTAAATTCTAGGGTTCAAGGCCACCCAACCACACACGAAGGTTTGCCAGGCATAAGAATCGCTTCGGGGTCATTAGGCCAAGGGCTTTCTGTTGCGATTGGAGCGGCATTAGCCAAAAAAATGAACAAGGATAATAGCTTTGTTTTTTGTTTGATGGGCGACGGCGAACAACAAGAAGGCCAAGTTTGGGAAGCAGCGATGTTTGCACCTCACAACAAAGTTGATAATTTGATAGCGTTTATTGATGACAACGGCCAACAAATTGATGGGCCAACCACCAAGGTTTTGAACAACTTAGATTTAGGTAAAAAATATGAAGCCTTTGGTTGGAAAGTGATTAGTACAGATGGTAACAACATGGAACAATTACTGGGAAGTATCAGAGAAGCCAAAAATTTGAGCGGAAATGGCCAACCGATTATGGTAATTATGAAAACCGAAATGGGTCAGGGCGTAGATTTTATGATGCACAGCCACAAATGGCACGGTATTGCTCCCAACGACGAACAATTAGCCATAGCCTTAGGCCAATTAGAGGAAACGTTAGGAGATTATTAAAAGGAAGTAGGCTTTAGAAACGGTAGGCAAAAGTATTGAAGACAGCCTAAAGCAAATAGCCTATTGTGTTTCCAAACATCATAACAAAACAAAAAAAGATGAAAAAATATACATTTACAGAAAAAAAAGATACTCGTTCTGGTTTTGGAGTGGGTATGCAAATATTAGGACAAACCAACCCAAATGTAGTGGCGATGTGTGCCGACTTGGTTGGTTCTTTGAAACTAGATGCTTTTATCAAAGAAAACCCAGAGCGATTTATTCAATGTGGAATAGCCGAGGCCAATATGATTGGTATGGCGGCAGGATTGGCGATAGGCGGAAAAATACCTTTTGCAACAACTTTCGCAAATTTTGGAACAGGACGTGTCTATGACCAAATCAGACAATCGGTTGCCTATTCCGACAAAAACGTTAAGATTGCTTGTTCGCACGCAGGGCTAACCCTTGGCGAAGATGGTGCAACCCATCAAATTTTGGAAGATTTGGGCATGATGAAAATGCTCCCTAACATGACGGTTATCAACCCCTGTGATTTTAACCAAACCAAGGCTGCGACCCTAGCCGTTGCTGAACACCACGGGCCCGTTTATCTACGCTTTGGCCGACCTGTTATTCCTGTTTTTACTGACCCCGACCAAAAATTTGAGATTGGAAAAGCATGGATTGTAAACGAAGGAAAAGACGTAAGTATCTTTGCCACAGGACATTTGGTATGGGAGGCTATCCAAGCAGGAGAGATTTTAGCAGAACAAGGGATTGATGCAGAAATAATAAATATCCACACCATTAAACCTTTGGACGTTCAGGCGGTCTTAGATTCGGTAAAGAAAACGGGCTGTGCCGTTAGTGCCGAAGAACACCAAATAAACGGCGGTTTGGGCGACTCGATTGCACAAGTTTTGGTTCAGCACCATTTTGTTCCTTTAGAATATGTGGGTGTGAACGACTCGTTTGGAGAAAGCGGAACGCCTGCACAATTGATGGAAAAATATGGTTTATCAGCTAAAAGTATCGTAGAAAAGGCTTTGAAGGCCATTGCTAGAAAATGAAAGTTTTTCAGAATTTTAGCATGAAATTAGTAATTTAAAATTGTCAAATTTCAATGATTTATAGTC
>JAYWHL010000333.1:0-8463 GCA_043777715.1 Cytophagaceae bacterium
GAGATACCCACGGCCATATCAAAAAACGAAACTTCTTCGGGATTGGTTACAACGGTTTTTTTGAAAAATTGAGCTTTTTCGGCTACAACTGTTTCGGAAAACTGAGCTACAATTTCGTCAGGATTATCAAACAAATCATCGTTTATACAAATTTCATTGAGCCACGTAACCGCCTGTGTAACATACACTTCGTCTTGTTCGTCCATTCTTTCTACCAATCCATGAGGTATAATTTGGTTAAGTTTGGTGTATTTATCAATTGTTTTGAGGCTCTCTGCCTTCAAAACAAAATTTGGTTGTTCTCTTAAAATTTGGTCGAAATAATGATGTGGGTTTAGCACCAACACAAGGGTTTCGGAAGTTGCGTTGGCTAGTATTCCCTCAAAAATATCTCTTTTCACAGAAATATGTTGAGAGAGCGTATTCATAAAAGTATGGAGGGCTTTTTGAACCGTTTCGTTTTCAAAATCAAAAAATGGGCTTCTCAAGGCCGTGGTTTCAGCTTTCCATTTCTCAAAAAGGCTACTTACCACAAACAAATTTACTTGTTGTACATTACTTATCCCCAATATTTGAGGGCCCGTTATTTGCTGATGTTGGGCAAAAAAATTATCACACAATACTTTTGCATATTGTGCTGCATAGATTTCAATGGCGGCGAAGTCCAATTTTGAAGTCATATCTAAAGAAGGTAAGTTGTTATTCATGTCAAATATAGGAAGAGAAGGGCAAAATAGGCTCTAATTTTTACACAATATCATCTAACAAAAATCATACCTTATTAACTTATTGGTAATCAAGTGTATATCTATTTTTTAAAAACTCCCTTTTTAAGAAGAAATTGTGTTGATACGTTCATTTCAACCTTACATTCCTGCTTTATGTATTCAAATCCTTTTGGTTAATTCAAAAATTCAAAAACACCAGCCACGCCTTGGCCACCACCCACGCAGGCCGTAACCATGCCATATTTTTGTTTGCGGCGTCTCATTTCGTTGAGTAATTGAACCGACAGCCTTGCCCCCGTCGAACCCAAAGCATGCCCCAAAGCAATGGCACCACCGTTGGGGTTTAGTTTGGCAGGGTCTAGGTCTAGCGTTCGGATTACGGCCAAGGCTTGTGCGGCAAAGGCTTCGTTGAGTTCTATTTGGTCGATGTCTTGGAGTTTTAAGCCCGCTTGTTGCAAGGCTTTTGGCACAGCAAAAACTGGGCCAATACCCATGACCCTCGGCTCGCAACCTGCCGTGGCGTAACTCATCATGCGGGCAATGGGTTCTAGGTTTAATTCCTTTACCATTCGTTCGGACATTACCATCACAAAAGCCGCCCCGTCAGACGTTTGAGACGAATTTCCTGCCGTTACGCTACCACCCGCTGCAAAAACGGGTTTTAGTTTATTCAAAGCCTCAACGGTAGTTTCGGCACGAGGGCCTTCGTCGTTGGTTACCACAAATTCCCTTGTTTTCTTGGTGTTGCTCACTGCATCAAAATAGTTTTCTTTGACCACAATTGGCACAATTTCAGGAGCGAAAAGCCCTGATTTTTGGGCAGCAAGGGCTTTTTGGTGCGAATTGTACGAGAATACGTCTTGGTCTTCTCTGCTAATTTTGTATTGATTAGCCACTTGTTCGGCCGTTAAACCCATACCGATATAATAGTCGGGGGTGGTGGTGGCAATCTCGAAATTTAGAGCCGTTTTATAACCCATCGTAGGCACCATTGACATAGATTCTACCCCACCAGCTATGATACATTCGCCCATACCTGCACTAATTTTGGCTGCCGCAATGGCAATGGCTTCTAGCCCAGAACCGCAATAACGGTTGATGGTAAAGCCCGAAACTTCTTTGGGCAAGGCCAATAAGGCCACATAACGGCCAATTTGCATTCCTTGTTCGGCTTCGGGAACGGCATTACCCACAATTACGTCATCTACCCGTATGGGATCTAATTGCGGAATTTGCTTCATGATATGCTTAATAACCTCCGCTCCCATT
Organism: Cytophagaceae bacterium; assembly: GCA_043777715.1. Lineage (GTDB taxonomy): Bacteria > Bacteroidota > Bacteroidia > Cytophagales > Spirosomataceae > JAYWHL01. Next base: position 1,998 of record JAYWHL010000333.1, read on the forward strand.
TCGTCGGGACGGGTAAAACGAAGCCCCCCACGTTGAGCCTTTCCAACGGCAGTACGATAGCCTGCCACAATGTATGCGTTCATATTATTTTTAATTTTAAAATTATTTATGTTGGTTTAGAGGGAAGGCTTTGCTTTGAGCGAAGCCTTCCCAATTATCAAAAACTACCCCATATCCGCATATTGGATTTTGGGGTCATAGGCTAGGCCATATTTATCCAAAACGTCTTTGGGTACGCCTGCCCATTGATTGGGCGAATTGCCCATATAGCCCATATCGGCAATGCCCATTTTGCTACTAAAAAACCCCGTTGCCGTGAGGTTTCGCATGAGATTAAAAAACGAAACGCCCTGACTCATGGTGGGTTTTGCCAATTCGGGATAGGCAATGTCGTCGATAATTTCGATACGCTGTTGATTGCTAATGGCCGTAAAAACATTTCCAAACCGTTTGTTACATTGGCTATCAAGCCACCTAAGACCACCACGCATGGGAGTTTGGTGTTGGGGCATATCTTTTACAATAAATTCGATAAAAGCAGGTACGCCTGCCTGTGTGGCCGAACCCGATTTTTTATCAGCAGGGATAATAATATCAGCCAAGATACTGATGGTTTTGAGTTCTTGGTCGCTAAAGAATTTTTCGGCCATCAGCTTGGCATCACGCAGGGCTTCTTCGGGAAGTCGCCCGTTGGCAACAACCAGCGGTTTGGCGTCTTCGGGGCTAGGCACCATGGCACTTGCTGGGGCTGCTGCCAAACCAAAAGTGCCTAACGAGAGGGCTTTGAGGGTGTCTCTTCTTTTCATGTTGGGGGTGTGGTTATAATCAATCCGAATAATCTACTGATGAGCATTGCAAGTAGGAAGACAATATAAATCAAACAGTTATTTACTTCAAAAAATGCGTTCATATTCGTAAACTTACTTAATTTCTAAAATACAAGAGCCACTTTTCATAAATTAATACCCTGTTTTTCAGGCCATTAGCTTGCCATCGTCTTCTTAATAGCTACCTAAACGTTAAAGTACCAAATTTTTCGTTTATCTCCAACAATGATGCCACAAGAGGCAGACTACGAGCATAAAATGAATCTCATTGTTTTGGTTATAAAACAAGTACAGTTCTCAAAGCTACTGTCCACAAACCGTTCTAAAAAAGTAAGGAAGTCTCTGCTTTGAGCGGAGACTTCCTTGAATATTATGAAAGCCGTGCCACGCTTTGAAAGCGTAGCACGGCTAGTTTTTGTGTCAAAGTCTATCAACATAGATTTTACAAAACCCCAAGGGTTTGCTCAGAGATGACTCCTGCAAGGGAATATCTCGAAGAGTAGCCCTTGATGCAATAGCCAAGACTATTGCCCCTGCCCCAGCGAATAAGCCGCTTTGTCATTAAATGAGTATAGATTTTCTGTTTTTATGGTGTCTAGGTTGGCATCAATGGCGTTGCTCAAAAGTTCAATAATATTCACTTTATTGATTGCTGTTCCCTCTTTTGGTTTGAACCTACACCGCCAATGGTCGGTACAGAAAGTCTCTTCAAAACCATTTGGCCAAACTTTAATACCCCTGTTTGTTATCATGGTTAATACAAAATTTTGGCTTTCAATTGCTTTTACTTTCTCTGCCAACTCGTCTGGGTTTGTACCGCTCCAATGCACAAACACATCTACGCCCTCTAGTTTTTTGATACCTGCGGGTTTACGTACGTATTTGGGCAAACTCAAAGCCAAATTATTAGCATAAGACACAGGCTTTAGGATAACGGGCTTTTGGCCAAGATTACCGATAACGGCAGCGGCAAATTCCTTAGTTCCTACCTTTTGTTTGCTGATTCCTTCCTTAAAAATATCATAGGTATGTGTTCCCTCCTCCAATGTTTTGAGCCAAGCATTCTGTACCTTTTCTGCAACTTCTGTTTGGCCGATATGATTTAGCATCATAATAGCCCCTTGCAACAAGCCTGAAGGATTGGCCACGTTTTGCCCTGCTCTTCGTGGTGCAGAACCATGTATAGCCTCAAACATTGAACATTCTTCGCCAATATTGGCCGACCCCGCCAAGCCCACCGACCCTGTAATCTGGGCGGCCACATCACTCAAAACATCTCCGTATAAGTTGGGCATTACTAGTACATCGAATGCCTCGGGGGTATCTGCCATTTTGGCTGCACCAATGTCAATAATCCAGTGTTCGTTTTCTATTTCAGGATATTCTTTTGCTATTTCGTCAAATACCTGATGAAACAACCCGTCTGTCTGTTTCATAATATTATCTTTGGTAAAGCAGGTTACTTTTTTGCGATTTTGTTGTTTGGCATACTCAAAAGCATACCGCACTATTTTTTCGCAACCTGGGCGGCTTATTAGCTTCAAACACTGCACCACCTCATCTGTTTGTTGGTGTTCTATGCCAGCATAAAGGTCTTCTTCGTTTTCTCTCACTATCACAATATCCATGATAGGGTGTTTGGTACTTACAAACGGGTGTAAGCTCATACAGGGCCTAACGTTTGAGTATAGACCAAGAAATTTACGGGTCGTAACGTTCAAACTCTTGTAGCCACCGCCTTGGGGAGTAGTAATGGGGGCTTTCAAAAATATTTTATTACGCCTAATTGTCTCCCACGATTCGTTAGCTATACCAGCCGTATTCCCTGCCAAATAAACTTTTTCGCCTACTTCTATTTCCTCAATCTTGATTTTTGCACCTGCCGCCAAAATAATCTCTAGCGTGGCCTCCATTATTTCTGGCCCAATACCGTCTCCTTTGGCTACTGTTATTGTTGTCATTTTTAAGTTATTTTATGATTTAACAGTACAAAATTGAAATTTCTTATTCATAAGTTTTTATTTATATTTGTAATAATATACATTAAAAATATTTATGAATTATACCCTCAATCAATTACAAATTTTCTTAAAAATCGTACAAGCCCAAAGCATAACCAAGGCTTCGGAACAGCTACACCTAACCCAACCAGCGGTGTCTATACAACTCAAAAATTTTCAAGACCAATTCGATATTCCACTCACAGAGGTAATAGGCCGAAAGATTTATATTACAGATTTTGGGCGAGAAATTGCCGAAGTAGTTGAAGGTATCCTTGCCCAAATAGACACCCTCAACTACAAAACACAAGCCTATAAAGGCCACCTAACAGGCAAACTGAAGATTTCGATAGTATCAACGGGGAAATATCTTATGCCCTTTTTTCTTTCTGATTTTATGAAAGAAAATTCGGAAGTAGAGCTATTGATGGACGTTACCAACAAATCGAGGGTAATAGAAAGTTTAGAAAAAAATGAGATTGATTTTGCCTTGGTTTCTATCTTGCCAAGCACCCTAAACATAGAAAAACTAGACCTTCTTCAAAACGAACTATATTTGGTGGGGAGTACCAAAATAGAATATAATGAAAACGTAGAATTGAAAGAAATTTTCAAGAATTTACCCCTAATTTTCAGAGAAAAAGGCTCTGGTACTCGGCAAACCATGGAGCGTTTTATTGAACAAAATGATATTTCGATTTTGAAAAAAATGGAACTTACCTCAAACGAAGCCGTGAAACAAGCCCTTTTGGCCAACTTGGGTTATTCTATTATGCCTTTGATAGGCATCAGAAACGAGCTTTCAAGCAAAAACCTTGAGATAACCCCCATCAAAGGCTTGCCCATTACCACAACATGGAGCTTGATTTGGCTAAAAGGCAAGCGACATTCCCCTGTTTCGGCTTCGTTTTTGGCCTATTTAGAAAAGGAAAAAGAGAGAATCGTTCAACAAAAATTTGCTTGGTGTAAGTGATATGCAGATTTTGAACCTAATACTGGACAATTCGAAACGAATTTCTGTATTTGTGCTACATTTTATAAAATCGTCCATTATACCGCTAAGGTCTGTGAGCCACAGACCTTGGGAAAAAATGTACCGCAATTCTCCCGAATTGCAGTTTCCGTGTTTGGTGGCTCACCAAACACCTTTGCGAAAGCAATATTCTTAGACAAATCTCTGTGTTATGCTATGTTTTGTGAAATTGTCCATCAAAGGGATTATTATTTGATTTTTCCTAAACCCTCAATTCCCTTCCCATATTGCCAAGGCCAAACGCAGTTCATGGCCTTGGTATTTTTCTTGAAAATAAGCCAATAATTCTTTGATAGAACCGTCTTTTTTTAGCCCTAGTTCTCGGGCTTTTTTAACAATAGTTTGATAGTCTTTGTTGGCTATAAACCGCTCTAGGTCAATGTCTTGTCCTTCGGCTCGTAGCTTTACCAAATGCCCAACTATGGTGCCTGGCGATAGCTGGCGTTGGTGGGCAATTTCTTCGATACCAAAGCCGTCGTCATACAAAACGTGGGTCATTCTAAAGGTCGAACCATCGGCCTTGGCACGTATTTTTTGAGCATCGGGAACGTCTTGTACGAACTTCAAAATTTCGTTTATGAAGTATTCGCCATATAATTGAAATTTTTGTTGCCCCACGCCCGACACCGCCAACATTTCTAGCCTATTGGTAGGTTTGTTTTGAGACATATCCGACAGCGTTTGGTCAGAAAAAATCAGATATGGGGCAATACTCCGCTCATCGGCAAGGCGTTTTCTTAGGTTTTTGAGACGGTCGAAGAGGGCATCTTTAATTACCTCTTTTTGGCTTTTAGAAAAACTCAAATTCGGAGCTTGGGCTTCTTCACGAGCCTTGCGTTCTAGGGCCGATTCATAACGGCTCAACGGCACTTTTTGGCCTTCTTTTAATACCTTCCAAGAGCTTTCATTGAGCTTAAAAATATGGTTTTCGTCATAAGCAATGTCTATTACCCCACGGTTAAGGAGCTGATAAATATAATCGGCCCATTCGTCGGCTTTTATGTCTTTGCCAACGCCAAAGGTTTTGAGTTGGTTGTATCCTCGGCGTATAACGTTCTGATTATTAGACCCTCGCAAAATATCTATCAACATACCCGCCGCCACTTTTTCGTCGGTTCGGGCAATGGCCGAGAGGGCTTTTTGGGCTAAAACTGTCCCATCAAAAGTTTGCTTTGGGCTTTTACAAACATCGCAATTGCCACAGTCTTTATCAACGGTTTCGTTAAAATAACTTATCAATATTCGTCTTCGGCAAATTTCGGCTTCGGCATATTGTTTAATACGCTCTAGCTTGGCTCGCAGCAACTCTTTTTGGGTGCTTGAGGCTTCGGATTTTTCAATAAAATCTAATTGCGACATCACATCGGCATAGCTATAAAACAGGAGGGTGTCGCTGGGCAAACCGTCTCGGCCAGCACGGCCAATTTCTTGATAAAAACTTTCTACGTTTTTGGGCAAATTGTAATGAATCACCCACCGAACATTCGACTTGTCGATACCCATACCAAAGGCAATCGTGGCCACAATTACCTGAATATCGTCTTTAATAAATTCGTCTTGAATCCTAGAACGATACTCGGCCGATTCGCCAGCGTGATAATGCTTGGCCTTGATGCCTAGCCCTCTTAGGCTCTCGGCCACGGTTTCGGTAGATTTGCGAGCTAGGCAATAAATAATACCCGATTGGTTTTGGCGGCGAAGCAAAAAATCTTGAATTTGGTTGATTTTTTTACGGCCTGGGGCAACCGATAGGCTAAGATTTGGTCTATCAAAAGACGAAATAAATATTTGAGCATTGGGTATGGCCAGTTGATTAAGAATATCCTTGCGGGTTACTTTATCGGCAGTGGCAGTGAGGGCAATAACGGGAATACCCTCAAAATTTTGTTTGATAAGGTGCAGTTGGGTATATTCTGGCCTAAAATCATGGCCCCAAAACGAAATACAGTGCGATTCATCGATGGCAAAAAGGCTAACATTAAGGCGTTTGATAAAATCTAAATAGCGTGGAGCGAAGAGTTTTTCGGGCGAGATATAAAGCAATTTTATTTTACCCTTCAAACAATCCTGTTCTATTTCGTATTGCTCGGATTGGCTTTGCGAGCTATTCAAAAACACGGCCTCTACACCATTGGCACGCAAGCCCTGCACTTGGTCTTTCATGAGGGCTATCAGTGGCGAAATCACCACCGTGAGGCCGTTCATCACGATAGCCGGCACCTGAAAACACACCGATTTGCCACCGCCTGTGGGCATTAGCACCAAACAATCTTTGCCCGAAAGCACGGTATCAATGATTTGGGCTTGGAGTGGCCTGAAACGGTCGTAGCCAAAATACTGTTTTAGGGCTTGTTCTTTGGTCATGTTTTTGGGGTGATATTGCAATACTTAGAACAACAAAGGTATAAATTTTTGGCAATCCGATTTTGACCATTTTGTAGTAAACCCCTAAATTTTCGTACATTTGTCGTTTATTTTACGCTTATTTTAAGCGTATTTATCGAAACTGTTTAAACTTATTTCTTTCCGCCAAAATTGACTCTTTTTCAACTAGACTTTAGCTTTTTTATCGACCGTAGCGATGCTACGCTCTCAAAAAAACCTTC
>JAYWHL010000334.1:0-3041 GCA_043777715.1 Cytophagaceae bacterium
CAAATGCCAATCATGGCTAAAAACGAAGAATCGTAACTACCCGAATTTTTGCGTAAACTCCCCAGCAAAAATATCCCCGCCGACCCTGCCAAGGTATCAGCCATGATAAAAACGCCTAAAATCGTACCGTAAAACTGACCACGATAAAGGTCGGCAATCATTAGCTGAATCATCGTAAACGAACCGCTGTAACCTATCCCAAAAACAAAAGCCACAAGAGGTAACAAACTGGCGTTGGTCAAGGCCAATTTAAACAAAATCGCCCCTATCAATATACAAGCGATAGAGGCGATCATAATGTATTGTTTATTGAAACGGTCGCTCAAATAACCAAAAACGAGTTTACCAATCATGCCACACAAAAAGAAAACAAGGCCAAACGAACCCGCCTGTTTGGGGTCCAGTTTGATGTCGGAGAGAATGGTGTTTTTATGAAAAATAATACCATTGATACAAAACCACAGACCACCCGTAACCAAAATCAACAACCAAAAAGAGGGTGTGGCTATGGCCTGTTTTAGGCTTAATCCTTTGATAATGAAGTTTATAGAAGTTTCAGAAAATTGCTTAGAATTTTTCCTGACTTCATCGCTTGGTTTGGCTTTAATAAATAACAAAGGCACTAAAATCAAGGCTGCGGCAATGTAAAAGGCATTCGTAGCAACCTCCTGCCACGCCAACCCAGCCTTGAGTTGATTGCCGATATATGGATTAAAAATGGCTGCCCCAAGGCTAGAGGCATTCAAGAAAAGACCAACGGCGATACCCCGTTGCTTGTCAAACCATTTATTGATAATAAACATACAGGTTATGATTCCACCAAAACATAATGCCACGGCATAGCCCGCATTAAAGAGCTTAAAGCCGTTGAAGGTCGTCATTTTGGTAAAATAAAACAGCATACCCACCAGCATAAAAGCCCCAATGGTTAAAATAGCTTTGACGTCGTATCGGTCTAAAAACCAGCCGAATACAGGCGATAAAAAGGCGATTAAAAGTGTCATTATCGTAGCCGCTTGTGGCACGGTGCCAGGTGCTACGCCAAAAAAAGTAGTGAGACTAGGCGAAAACGAAGGAATAGACAAATAACCATAACCATTGCTACCAACATACATGAGGGCAAGGCCAAGCAAAACAAACCAGCCGTAATAGATTTTTTTCATTGTTTAGAGGGGGGAATAATTTTAAGCTAAAAGTAATACGAAGGAAAAATTTAATTAGTGGTGTTTAATGTTTGATTAAAAATACGCTGATTTTCAAATACTTACGTTTTAGATTTAAGTAATAAATCTGACTTTGACAACTTGTTTTTTTAGAAAATATAAGTTAGTAAATTTTATTTGAATACAAAAACATTGTCTATAAACACGTAATTTATCTATCACATCAATATTAACACAATAACCTTTGCTTAAAATCTAGCAAAACATTATCTTTAGAATCTTATCCGAACTTAATTCATAATTTCCTACCTATGATTCACTTTCTCAAAAAAACAGGCTTGGCTCTAATGCTCTCGTTGCCGTTTTGTGCCAATGCCCAACTAGACAGCTCTCTGCCACTTTCAGACCTTTCGGCTTTTAATGCCACCAACAAAACCAATTGGTCGGTGGCAGGGGACGTTAGTGCCGACCTCAACCAAAATGAAGTACTCACGGCTACTGCTGGTACGGGCGTTTTGATAAATTTGCCCAACAAAGATAATCGGGCAAACCTTATTTTTGGTTTTAACCATGGCGATATAGACATTGAGTTTGATTTTATGATGGCCAAACATTCAAACTCTGGCTTTTATCTTCAAGGCCGCTACGAACTACAACTCATGGATAGTTGGGGGGTAAAAAACCCTTATTCTGGCGACTGTGGAGGTATTTATCAACGCCGCCGCCTGCCCGACCGTTATCTTTATGACGGCCACGCCCCACGCCTTAACGCTTGTAGGGCGCCTGGGCTTTGGCAACACGTGATGGTGTCGTTTCAGGCACCTAAATTTGATGCCGTGGGCAAAAAAATCAGCAATGCCAAGTTTCTAAAAGTATTTCTGAACGGAACACTCATTCAAGAAAACGTAACCTGCACAGGCCCAACGGGTGGCCCAATTTCAGAAGAAGAAGCCGCCCTTGGGCCTATCATGATTCAGGGCGACCACGGGGCGGTGGCTTTCCGAAATTTTAAGTATAATAACTACGACAAACCAGCCCCCGTGCTTAGTAATATCAAATACAGTCTTTGGGACGGTAAATACAAAACCCCCGAAGATTTTTTGACCAAAAGCCCCACCAAAGAAGGTAAATCGGAGGTTATTAGCTGGGACGTAAGCCCCAATAATAATAATTTTGCATTAAAATTTACTGGAACTTTTGATATTAAAGTTGCAGGAAAATATCGTTTTAACCTTCCTGCTGGCGGTAGTACCCTTTTTAAGGTTGATGGTCAAGAAATTCTGAAAAGAGGGTGGTCGTTTACTACCGATAGCCGAGATGCCGAAGCCATAGATTTGAGCGTTGGCAATCACAACATCGAATATCTATTTTGGAAAACAGACGGCTGGATGGCGCCTGCATTGGGCTTGAACCTCGCTGGGCCTAATCTTCGCCAAACGTCTTATCACTCGCCAGCATCGGTATTGATAGACAAACCCGCCGCTCCTATTTTGCTTGATGCCAAAGAAAACACCAATCATCGCAGTTTTGTGGACTACAAAGGCGAAAAACCAAAACGAATTGTTCATGCCATTAGTGTTGGCAATACAGAAGGCGTTCATTTTTCGATGGATTTAGACAATGGTTCGCTTTTTCATGTTTGGCGTGGAGCATTTTTGGATTGTTCGCCCATGTGGGACAATCGGGGCGACGGTTCGTCAAAACCCAACGGAGCATTATTGGCCTTGCCCAATCATCCATCGTTAAGCCTAATGCCAACCGAAACAAGCCCCGTGGCAGATACGCTCATGGCCAGTGCCAATTATCGTTTTAAGGGCTATGACCTCAACGAAGCTAATCAGCCAACTTTCAAATATAGTGTGTATGATGCCAACATCG
>JAYWHL010000335.1:0-8425 GCA_043777715.1 Cytophagaceae bacterium
GTAATCTTGTCCTTGTCCGAGGTCAAAGTAAACAATGTTGATTGAAATTATTTTCTTAATTTCAATGTATTCTTGCCCTAGACTAAAATTTTCTGTCAATGCCTTTGATTCACCAAAAGCCATTCTTTGAAAATAATCTATTTCGTAGGTATTTTGAATTTCGATGATAATTAACTCATTCTTAGAGTTTTGGGTAAGAATGTCCACCCGATTAAACTTATCGTCTTTAGTTTCTTGGTTACCCTCGCTCTCCAATATTTTTTCAATACGAATGTCGTCAAAGAGTAATTCGCTTAAAAACCCCTCTAAAACACCAAAGTTAGCCTTGTTTCGTAGCAATTTCTTTACTGCCCAGTCAAATCGAATTAGTTTTTTGTTCATTTTAATTTCGAAATATTAATCGGACTGCCGATGCGGTCGCAAAGCTACGAAAAGTCAGAGGTATATTTATTAGTCGAGTATTTCTTGGAGTTGTGCCATTAACGACAGGACTTATGGTCGGGAGGAGACTGTTCATCGCTGCGATTTGAAACCCCTCCGCCCGAACGTCTGCCGATACAAATTACCAAGTTCCTTGAATTGAAAACTATCTTACTTATCGTCCATTAATTAGGTTCAACCAAAAATAGCGGTTGGTCGTATTCTACTGGCGAATTGTTTTCTACCAATACCTTCACAATTTTTCCTGATATTTCCGATTCTATTTCGTTAAATAACTTCATAGCTTCGATAATACAAAGCACCGAACCTTCTTTGATTTCAGTACCAATTTCTACAAAATTGGGTGAATCTGGCTTGCTAGAGCGATAAAAAGTACCAATCATTGGCGATTTTATCGTAACAATATTACTGGCCTCGGCAACCACTGGCGGCACGGCACTAGGCACGGCCACCGCTGGGGCAACATTAGCCACTGGCATTTGGGCAAGGGGCTGTGGGGCGGCCATCATAACGGGAGCCTGCATAGCCACACCCGCACCATAGCGTTTGATGCTCAATTTAAGCTCGCTGGTTTCGATGCTTACCTCGTCTAAGCCCGAATTAGAAATAAAATCAATGAGTTTTTGAATTTCTTTGGTTTCCATAATAAAGATTTAATTTTATGAAATAAGTGGCTATTGGCAATTAGCTATTGGCTTGTTTTTCAATACATTACGTTCAAAATAGAATAAGGTAATTTTGATAAAAATAAAGTATTTATTCAATAGCTATTTTACTCTTTCTACATACGATTTATCACGGGTATCAACTCTAATTTTTTGGCCTGTTTCTATAAACAAAGGTACCATAATGGTTGCACCAGACTCTACTTTTATAGGTTTTTTGGGACTGTTAGAAGTATCGCCCTTGATGCCCGGTTCCGAGTAAGTAACCTCCAGTTCAACAAAAGCGGGGAGTTCGCAGGTAAGTGGTGTTTCGTTTTCGGCATTCATCAATACATCTACTTCTTGGCCTTCTTTCATCAAATCGGCCTCTGATACCAGCTTATCGTCTAGCGATATTTGGTCGAAAGTATCGTTATCCATAAAATTAAAGCCCGATTCGTCTTTATACAAAAACTGGAATTTTCTACGCTCTACTCTCACTGGATATATCGTTACACCAGCATTAAAGGTATTATCTATCACTCGGCCATTCGACAAATTTTTGAGTTTTGTTCTTACAAAAGCCGCTCCTTTTCCTGGCTTTACGTGCTGAAATTCTGTGATAGAATATAAATCGTTGTTATAATTAATTACTAATCCGTTTTTGATGTCTGCGGTAGTTGCCATCGTTTATTCGTAAATTATGATATGATGAATGTTAAATTATTAAAAAATGTCCTTGGTTTTGAAGTTATCAGCCAGTAGCCTATTGCCAGAAGCCGAAGCCTAAACGCCCCATTTAATCCAAACGCTTCCCCAAGTAAAACCTCCTCCAAAGGCCGCTAATATCAGATTATCGCCTTTTTTGAACAAATGTTGGTAGTCCCACATACAAAGCGGAATGGTGGCTGCCGTGGTGTTGCCATAGCGTTGAATATTGAGCAATACTTTGTCTTCGCCTACGCCCATGCGGTTGGCGGTGGCATCTATAATACGTTTGTTGGCTTGGTGGGGTACTAAATAAGCCACATCGTCGGCTGTCAAGTTATTGCGTTCCATTATTTCGGCTGATACATCTGCCATTTTTGTTACGGCAAACTTAAAAACGGGTGGCCCTGCTTGATAGATATTATGCCATTTTTTATCAATGGTTTCATACGTTGGCGGATTCACACTCCCGCCTCCTCGCTGAATGAGATAGTCTTTGCCAGTGCCGTCAGAGCGTAGTATAAAATCCTGAATACCAAAGCCTTCTGTATTGGCTTCTAACAAAACCGCCCCTGCTCCATCGCCAAAAAGCACACAGGTTGTACGGTCTGTAAAGTCGGTAATGGCCGACATTTTATCAGCCCCCACCACAATTACTTTTTTCATTCTTCCCGATTCTATAAACATAGCTCCCGTGGTAAGGGCATTAATAAAACCCGAACAGGCCGCTCCAATATCATAACTTGCTTTTTCTGGAATCCCTACTTCGGTACAAATCAGGTTGGCAGTAGCGGGGAAGAAGTAATCGGGCGTAACGGTAGCACAAATCAAGAGGTCTATTTCTTCGGGTTTGGTATTGGTTCTGGCCAAAAGACCTTCAACCGCCTTCGCTCCCATGTATGACGTACCCAAGCCTTCGCCTTTTAAAATTCGCCTTTCTTTGATACCCGTTCTGCTCACAATCCATTCGTCGTTGGTATCTACCAAGGTCGAGAGTTCTTCGTTGGTCATTACGTAGTCAGGTACGTATCCATGTACTCCTGTTATTGCTGCTGTTATTTTCATTGAACTCAAATTTCTTTTATCAGGAAATATATGTTGTAATTAATTATTTTATACTTTGTGCCGAGGAGTTCCCTAGGGTTTTGCTCTAGGCCAATTGATGAGGTAATTTCAAGGCTTTTTTACTCTTAAAACTCAACTCAAAGCCTGTTTTATTTTTTGATATACCCCAGATTCTACCTGTTTTTTAGCCAAGAATATCATGTTACTAATGGCCGCTGGGCTAGAAGCTCCATGAGCAATAATTACGTTGCCATTCACACCAATAATAGGACTTCCACCGATATTTTCATAATTGGTTTGGTCAATAAAATCGTTGTTTACGTCAAATTCGTTGGCCAAATCATAGAAAGATTCGGCTAATTTAAGCATAATATTACCCGTAAAGCCATCGGTAACGATAACATCGGCTTTACCTGCAAAAAAATCTTTACCTTCTATATTTCCCACAAAATGTATGTGTCTGTTACTTTTTAATAATTGATGTGCCGCCTGAGCCACCAGCGAGCCTTTTTGTTCTTCTTCGCCGATATTCATTAGGGCTACCCTCGGTTTTTCAATTCCTAGGGTGTAGTGGGCATACAACGACCCAAGCTCACCAAACTGTTCTAGCATTTCGGGTTTGCAGTCGGCATTGGCACCAATATCAAGCACCACGGCTCGGCCTCCTGTTTTTTGAGGAGCAAAACCTGCAATGGCTGGCCTAATTACGCCCTCTATTGCCCTGATACTAAACAAAGCCCCAACGTGCATGGCGCCCGTATTGCCAGCACTACAAAAAACATCGACTAGCCCTTCTTTCAAAAGTTTAAACCCAACGCCTATACTGGAATTGGGTTTTTGAGAGAGTGCCTTGGTGGGGTGTTCGCCCATGGCAATAATGTCTGGGGCATTTACGATTTCTATATTGGCGGTAATTTCAAATTTTGAGAGTTCTTCTTCTATTAATGTTTGCTGGCCTACCAAAACGATGGTCAAATCATTAGGTAAGGTTTCTAGGGCTTTTACTATACCTTCTATCACAGCACGAGGGGCAAAATCTCCGCCCATGGCGTCAATGGCTATTTTCATAGAGTTTGAGAGGTTTGGTTATTGGGTTTTCTCAATCCGTAAAAGCTGATTTTACAACTGCACAGATTTTGAGAGGTCTTATCAATTCCAAAGAGGTCAGCAAAAATACTTATCAATGCCCAACAAAGAAAATGGTTATCAGTTAAAAGATTTAGGAATTTTAATAAACCACTGAAAATCAGCATTTTACCCTAAAATCAAATAACCAATAACCATTACATACCTAATACTTAGGCAGATGCTTTTGCTTTGTAGCCTTCTATTACCATTTTACCTCTGTAAAAAAGGTTTCCCTCTGATACGTGAGCCCTGTGGAAACGGTGGATTTCACCAGTGGTAGAATCAACCGAAAGTTGTGTTGTAGTAAGGCCGTCGTTTGCTCTGCGTTTATCACGACGTGTAGATGAATGTCTCCGTTTAGGATGTGCCATGTGTCTATTTGTTTTAAGCAAGACCTAAATCTCACTATTTTGTTTATGCTTAGTTTATAATTATTCTGGTTTGAGTTTGGCCAAAGCCGCCCACCGTGGGTCTATGGCTTTTTCTTGGGCTGATTCGTCTTGGGTGGCATTGCTACTATAAATCAATTTGCCCTCACTTTCTGTGTCATCGTCTTCGGTTTGTTCCTGATACCTTGGGTGCAATTTTTTGGTTGGCAAGGCAAAATAAATAAAGTCGAAAAGCGTTTGTGCAATATTATAATCCTCTGTGTATCTTGGTATTACAACGATTTCATCACTTAATTCTTCGTTACTTTCTCCAAATTTTAGAATTAGCTTCTCTACGGTTTCAAAGTCGTAATCAAACAAATCGAGGCTTCTATCACATTCCAACTCCACAGTTCCTTTGATGTCAAACCTTAGTTGAATCATGGTTTCTGATTTTTCGAGCGAAACCAAGGCTTTAAACTTTCCTTTTTTGATAAAAGGCTGTTCTATAGCTTCAAAAAAAGCATTTTCTCCCAAAAACTCATAAGCATACTCCTTAATTTGGAGATTTATGATATGAATGTCGTATTTTTTTAACTCTTTCAATGCCTCTAGTGTATTAGGGGTGCAAAGTTACGTAGCTTTTTTTGAATGACCAACGTTTTTAAAAAGGTTTTTCTTTGGTAGATTTCTCAATAAATGACAAAATATTGATTCAAAGCACCTTCTAATTAGTTAAGTTGTACTGAAAAATCCATTTTATAAATATACTAAACGTTGTTGGGCATTGTTTGGGGATTAGTCCCAAAATTTAAGTAAAACATTCTGAACGATACACCCGTTTTGTGTTGGGCAAATCACTAAATTTGCAGAAGATGTATAGCCGAATACTATAATAATTGATTTTTTACCTCCACACACAAACTGAATAAATGACCGATATTATACAACTTTTGCCCGATGCCATTGCCAATCAAATTGCGGCGGGGGAGGTCGTTCAGCGGCCAGCTTCTGTGGTAAAAGAATTATTAGAAAACGCCATTGATGCCAAGGCTCAAAACATACAACTAATTGTAAAAGAGGCAGGTAAGGTGTTGATACAAGTTATTGACGACGGTACGGGAATGTCTATTACCGATGCCCGCATGAGTTTTGAACGCCACGCTACATCAAAAATCAGAACCTCTGACGACCTCTTTAAGATTAAAACGATGGGCTTTCGGGGCGAGGCACTGGCCTCTATTGCCGCCGTGGCTCAAGTAGAAATGCGAACCCGCCGAGAAGGCGATGAACTGGGTATTTTACTAAAAATAGAAGCCTCCGACCTCAAAGCTCAAGAAAATATAGCTGCTCCAAAGGGTACGAATATTTTGGTAAAAAATCTTTTTTATAATGTTCCTGCAAGGCGTAACTTCCTGAAATCTAACCCAATAGAAATGCGGCATATTATTGACGAATTTCAGCGAGTGGCCTTGGCACACCCCGAAGTTGGTTTTAGTTTGCACCATAACGAAGCCGAAGTGTATTCGCTGCCCGAAGGAAAATTGAGCCGTAGAATCGTTGATTTGTTTGGAAAACAGTATCGTGAACAACTAGGTCTTTGCCAAGAAGAAACCCCCTTTGTTAATATTTCGGGCTATATCGGTAAGCCAACATCGGCCAAAAAAACCCGTGGCGAACAGTTTTTCTTTGCCAATAATCGTTTTATCAAGCATCATTACTTACACCATGCCGTTTTGAGTGTTTTTGACGGACTCATCCCCGAAGGCACCCACCCGTTTTATGTTTTGTTTATCGAAATAGACCCCATTCATATTGATATTAACGTACACCCAACCAAAACCGAAATAAAATTTGATGACGAACGCTCGGTTTATGCCATCGTACAGGCGGCGGTGCGTAGGGCGGTAAATGCCTATAATTTATCCCCAAGTATTGATTTTGATGCTGCCGTAAATATTAATTTTGGGTTTTCTGACCCTAGTTTCCTACAAAACCCTACGAAGTTTACAGATACCGTTCGGCAAAATCCGCCCGACCGTTTGCCCAACGAAAAAGCTAACCTAAGCAATTGGTCTAAATTATATGAGGGACTGAATGTTGATTTTGAAAACCAACCCCGCCGAGCCGAAAACACGAGCATTGAGGCTAAATCATGGAATTTTCATTGGGAAAACACCAACTTGCCCACCTTTGAGGCCGAAACCGAAACGGAGCAAGCCGTGATAACGTTTCAGAGCAAGGCAAATCGTTCGGACAAACCCGAAGATGCTGAAAATCAAGAGTATAGCGAAAGGTCTTGTTATCAGATACATAACCGATTTATAGTATCGCAGAGCAAAGAGGGTCTTTTGTTGATAGACCAAAAAGCAGCTTATGAGCGAATTTTGTTTGATAAATACCAACAAACCCTTGAAAAACGAAACGGTTTTTCTCAACAATTACTTTTTCCGAAAAGTGTAATATTTAATCCTGCCGACTTTCATCTTATTACTGAAATAAAAGACGAAATAGAAGGTTTGGGATTTCTGTTTGAGGTAAATGCCGACAACCATGAGCTGATTATTCAGGGCGTACCCAGCGATATGCAAGACGAAAACGAGCAGAATATCCTAGAAGGGTTGGTAGAGCAAATTAAGTTTTTTGCAAGCGATTTAAAGATTTCTCAACGAGAAAAACTAGCCCGTTCGTTTGCCAAGCGTTCGGCCTCAACTTATTTATCCAAGCTATCATCGCCCGAAATGAATATGCTCATCGACCAAGTGTTGGCGTCGTCTAATCCCCAACACAGCCCTAGTGGCGAGCCTATTCTCAAAACCATTAGTTTGGAACAGTTGGCTGGTTTGTTGAAATAAAATGGTAAAACATCTTGAGTGCTTGACAATTTTACAAAATATAGCATAACACAGAAATTTGTCTAAGAATATTGCTTTTGCAAAGGTGGTTGCTGAGCCACCAACCACGGAAAAGAGGCCATCAGCTATTGGCCTGTTTTTGAAGATATTACAATAAAATTAAGCTCATTTCACGAATGTGCTTAAAGTACAAATACAAAATAAACCACAAAGGAACAAAGAATACAAAGAGTTGATATTCAGTATTTTACAGACAAATTCAAGTGATAAATGCAACTTCTCTATTATTTTGTCTTGCAAAAGACTTTCATACATTATTAGAATTTCACAAATTAAGATAGAGCATCATTGGCAAACACAAAAGATTATAATCACAAAATGAATTATCAAATCATTATTATTGGCGGTGGGCCGATTGGCCTAGCTTGTGGCTTGGCGGCACAACAAGCGGGGCTGTCCTATCTTATTTTAGAAAAAGGTTGTTTGGTCAATTCTTTGTATCATTATCCAAGCAATATGACGTTTTTTTCAACGTCGGATAAATTAGAAATTGGCGAAATTCCTTTTGTGTCTAATAGCCCAAAACCAAGCCGAAGCGAAGCACTGGAGTATTATCGCAGGGTGACGATGTCTAAACGCCTCAATATCAATTTGTTTGAAGAAGTGCAGCAAGTGGTTTCTAAGGAAAACAATACCTTTGAAATTGAAACTACCAAAAATAAATACTCGGCTCAACAGCTTATTTTGGCAACAGGCTTTTATGATTTGCCCCAGTTATTAAACATCAAAGGCGAAGATTTACCCAAAGTTACGCACTACTACAAAGAGCCTCACTTTTATGCAGAGCAGAAGGTTTTGATAGTAGGGGCAAATAATTCGGCGGTAGATGCCGCCCTCGAAACTTACAGAAAAGGGGCGGACGTAACGATGGTAATAAGAAAAGAAGAAATTGGCCAACGAGTAAAATATTGGGTAAGACCCGACATCGTGAACAGAATACAAGAGGGTTCAATTAAGGCTTATTTTTCGTCGAGTTTAGCCGAAATCAGGAACGATGAGGTTGATATCGAAACACCCGAAGGGCTAGTAAGCATCAAAAACGACTGGGTGATTGCAAGCACAGGTTTTATGCCAAACTTTGATTTTTTAAGAAAAATTGGCCTAGAACTATCCAATGACTCCAAACTTTACCCAAGCTATAATATTGATAGTCAAG
>JAYWHL010000336.1:0-3034 GCA_043777715.1 Cytophagaceae bacterium
GGCTTTTCATTACTTTCGCCTTCATTGCGCGTATCGCCCATCTCAAAAGTGCCACCCTCCACATAAACCATCTCAGAAAAAGGCAAGTCCAAAAATTTAACCCCACGTCGTTTAAGGTCGGGTGGAGTTGGGGTATCTTTAACTGAAAAATAAAAATCGTCGGTTATAAAACCTGCTTGATAAGGGGTCTGATTTTTGTTCTGCGTTCTTACGGCACGAGCCGTATTTTTAAAAATGGCGATGAGTTCAAGGTTGGGAGTTTTTAGTTGGCGGAGTAACTCTTGGGTAAAAAGGCCATTTCTGGCTCCAGTATTTTCAGAGGCTTCTTGGCCAGGAGAAGCTGCAAAGAAAGCAATCACGCTTTCGGGAGCCGATACACTGCCCAAGCCTGTCTTGTCGGAGCGTCCCCACGAACGGAAGGGGTTGTCGCGGCAAGCGTCCACCAGCAGGATGTTGGTGCGGCTGTTGGCTTCTTTCATACTGTTCATGATGTCGGTCAGGCTCAATGATTTCTTTTTGGCGAGGGTTTCGTTGAGGCCATCGTGCATGTCCACCGACATGAGGTAGTTGGCGTTGTCGGAGCCTTTGAAGCCATGCCCTGCAAAGTAAAACAACCCTACGGCATAGCTACGAAGGCGAGTCGTAAAATCGGAGAGCGTATTTTCAAAGTCGTCTTGGCTAATGTTGTGTTTGAGGATTACTTCAAATCCCAATGAGCGGAGGGGTGTGATATTTTCTATTCTATCTCCTACCTTGAATAAATTTAACCCTTTTCGAACATTTGTGATTATTCGGGGAATATCTTTTAGGACATACCAACCATCAACTAATGTAAAAGTAATGTCTGAGATGGTTTTAACATTGGCAGCAAAATCTGCGCTTGATGTATTGGCCTTGGCACCATTAAAATACTTTACCCAAGGTGATTTT
Organism: Cytophagaceae bacterium; assembly: GCA_043777715.1. GTDB lineage: Bacteria > Bacteroidota > Bacteroidia > Cytophagales > Spirosomataceae > JAYWHL01. The sequence continues at coordinate 931 of JAYWHL010000336.1, forward strand.
AAATTATCATAAAGATTGGGGCAGACATTGAGTATTTTTCCATAAAATACAATGTCACTCGTCCTACCAGAAACCATTGACAGCAAATTATCACCCCATTTGCCTGCGAGTGGCATTTCGGCTTCATTGGCTTTAAATGAACTCTCGCGTATAACTACCAAACCACCCTGATAAGAATACGGAAAAATTTCTGTTGATTTGTGTTGATTCCCTCCAAAACCAACCTCATCATATTTGACAGGAAAGGTTGAAAGTTCTTTGGTCTCTACTTTCTTGCATTGATCATATAATTTTGTGAATGATTTCCCATTGACAGCTTGGGTCTGCCGCTGTCAATAAAAGTTACTGCGGCCAATATATCTGATAATCAAGGAGGTATATTGGCTGTCGATTTACTGAAAGGCAAAGTGCCAAGGCTAAAAAAGATTACTGCTGATATGGGGTATAAAAATACTTTTGTTCAATACGTATCAAGTGAATATGACGTGGAAGTTGAAATTGCACAAAAACCAGAATCAAGTATTGGATTTGTTCCACAAAAAAACCGTTGGCAGGTAGAACGAAGTTTTGGTTGGCTTAATCGCACGGGCGACCCCGTTTAGGAGACGACTGTTTAGGGATGTAGAAAAAACGGTGGTATCGTCCGAAGCTATGCTACAGATTGCTTTTATTTCGTTCATTATCAACAGGTTGTAATTACAAAACATACTCTTAGAGTTCTACCCAATGTTACCATCCGTTTTCAATTTGGCTCAACATATCATAGTTTTCGTCAAATTTTTTCAAGAACTCTTCTAACGAATCAGCAATTTTTGTTTCAAAGTAGTAAATAGGATTACGTCCATTAGTGTCTTTTTTATCAATGGCTAAGTAATTCCCTTCAATAACTTCAAAAAATAATAATTTTTCGTTGCTATAAAGAAAATCATATACTTCAAGATGTGTGTCAAATTCATAATAATCTTCTTTCAAATTTATATTTTTAAAACTTCCAACATCTAATATTCTGTTGAAAGCTTGGTTTTGATTACAATGAAGAAAACCGTAACCTATTGATTTATAGAATATTTTTAACTCTAATGGTATCTTAATAACCCGTTCTGTTTCGTCAATATCAGTTTTACTTAATGGAAAAAACTGATGTTTATAATTAGAATAAGCTGGGTTATTAGCTTCCCCTTCTGATGGCAGAATGTAGCTGTTTAAAAAATAAAAATTTGACATGATGTGTGTTATTTAAATAATTCTCTTGATGGAGACCCTGAACCATGTATTCCAGCTTGGTGTTCATCTGGGTATTTTGCAGGGTGAATATTCCACCATTCATGTTCTCCACCATAATTTTGTTCTATTATGTGATGTGCGTCATATTTATCTCCCGCTTTTCTAAGTAATGTTCCGTTTTTGCTATATACTTCTTCGCCTTTTTTAACAACAGGCCAAAAGTCGCCTGTTTCTTTCTCCCATTGTTTAATTAAAGCCTCTTTTTTTAATGTGGTAAATTTTTTACTATGATTTACGTAATCGGAAGGAGAGGGTTTTGTGTACTCTTTCGCTCTCAAAGCATCTTTCAACTTATCAATCTGCTTTTGGCCAACAGCTCGACTTGTGACTTCTTGAATATGTTGAAAATAACGCTTAACAAGACTCCAATCATACTTTCCAACTAACTCTGCCGTTGCCTTGCCGCCTGCTTTCCAGCCCAATCTAATAGCCTTAGCGACATCTTTGCACACATACCAACCATCAACTAATGCAAAAGTAATGTCTGAAATTGTCTTTACGTTGGCGGCAAAATTAGCCGCTTTAGCTTTGGCCTTTGCTCCGTTGTACCATTTCGGCCATGGAGTCTTTAATTCTGACGTTAAATTGGGGCAAAATTCCAAAACTTTGCCAAAAAATGTATAGTCGTCTGTGGGCACTGTACCCATCGAAAATAGGTTATTACCCCATTCACCAGCCATAGGTAGTTTCAGCTTGGAGGCTTCAAACGACGTTTCATTGGACAATGTACCATTTGGCACAAAAGGAAATATCTCTCCACCTCCTACAAAATTGTACTTTACTACAAATTTCGACCAGTCCTTTGTTTCTGTCTTACTGC
>JAYWHL010000337.1:0-8403 GCA_043777715.1 Cytophagaceae bacterium
ACCTGCCAAGTGGCTGGCCAAACTACGGGCTTATAAAACCAATAATAACTTGTTACTCATGCACTGCAACATGGAAGCTGGCCACGGCGGAGCATCAGGCCGATTTGGAAGACTAAAAGAGGTAGCAATGGAATACGCCTTTATGATTCATTTGGCAAGTGAGTAGATTAGATGGTAATTTTCTCGTAAAAGTAGTTGATGAGCCTAAGTGGTTCTTCTATGATGAGTACGGGATTAAAAAAGCCACTAAGCCACGAAGTTTCTAAGTTATTAAAATTGAACAATTAATTTCTTGGTGTCTTTGAGAATTAGTACAGTGTTTAATAAGTTTTTTGAATTTTTTTGGCAACATAATACGTAAAGAAGTCTCGGGTAATTGGAATAGCTAATTCGAATAGGGGCTTGAAATTTTGGCTTTGCTATATTTTTGCCTCGGAGAGGCTTAACCTTTGTAGTAGAAAACGTCAAAAACCCTGTTATTTCGCTTCGGAGAAGCGTAACCTTTGCTAGGTTAGGCTTCTCCGAAGCCCGAAGAGGGGCGTATTATAATTTTCTACAAAGGTTGTGCCTCTCCGAGGCAAAGTATCAGAAAGTAATCTACGATTAAAATAACTCATAAAACACCGTATTTATTAAATCATTCCAAAATAAAATTTTAACATAAATTTAGAATACAAAAATCATGAAAAAAATTATTAATACCCTCATTTTTAGTGCTTTAGTATCGTTGGCTACTTTGGCACAAACCACCAAAAATTATAAAGTGCCTTTTAGTGGTGCCGACAAACGAGTACAGATTTTTAGTGGGGCTAATATTTTATTGGTGCAAAGCTATAACGGTACAGATGTAGTGATAGAAGCCGAAGCCCCCACACGAGATTTGCCCGAAGAAGCCCAAGGGCTACGGATAATTTCGGCAGGGGCAAGCGACAACACGGGCGTAGGGGCTAATGTAGAAACAGAAGGGAATGTACTGAAAATCAGGATTCCGAAAAGTAAGTATTTTGGTAATTTTTTGGTTAAAATCCCGAAAGGACTTAGCCTGAGCCTCAAAGAAAGTGGCAATGCTTATGGCAAATGGATAATTACAGGCATTGACGGCGAAGTTGAAGCCACAACGTCGTACTCTACCCTCACGATTAAAGACGTAAGCGGACCAATTGTGGCCAGAGGGGGTTATGGAAAAATATCCGTAATTTTTGATAAATTAAATCCCACTAAACCAAATTCTATTTCGGCATCGGGTTCGGTAGATGTAAGCATGCCTGCCGATTCCAAAACCAGTGTAAAACTAAAATCATCGTATGGTGATGTTTTTACAGATTTTGAACTAGCGACCGTAAAAACTGATGAAAAAACAAAAAGTACCGAAAGCTCAAAAATAAAACCAGCTAGTGGCCAAAGCATTGCTGACCTAGCAGCGGATTTAACAAAAGATGACAACGACGATAATGACAACTCCACTAGGCCAGCCGCCAATCGTAGCACCAACGCCAGTGGGTTTACTGTACTTTCAACGAACAAAAATGTCAGAGTTCCACCAGTCCCTCCTAAACTAGGGAACACTTCGTCTTGGGCGGCTGCCTACGCTGATGATAGCGATGACGACTGTAACTGCAAAGATGGCGTAGTTACAGGCAACATCAACGGTGGGGGCGTAAGCCTTAGCCTAAAGTCGGACCACGGGAATATTTATCTTAGAAAAAGAAAACAGTAAACAACAATCGGTTGAGTACTTGGTAGAAAATAATCGGTGTTAAAATTTTTTTATTCTCTTGTATGTCAAGCCGATAGCTACTCAATAAAGTAAAAATAGCCAATCCTAGAGGAGTTTAAAAACCTCTCTAGGGTTGGCTATTTTAGTGAAACAAAAAATATTTTTTGAACACGTAGGGGGTTTTCCTGTTTATTCCCACTTGTTACTGAAAACCGTAAACTATATGAAAATAAGCCAAAATATTCTTGAAAAATACTTACTTAATCAGTGTTCAGAGGCCGAACGCCAAGCAGTTGAGGGTTGGTATGCTGCCTTTGAAGGAAATCCAGATGGGTTAAATACCTTAAATGATGATGTTTCGGACCAAGTGTTTTTGAAAATAAGTAAGCGTATTGAGCCATTCAAACCCATATCAAAACCGAGCTATCAGCCTTGGTATTGGGCAGCGGCGGCGTTGTTTGCCTTGGTAATAGGAGTTTGGTTTATGGGGCAAAACAAAACTACTGATGCCCGTTTGTTGATATCTAAATCAGAAAAACCAAGTTATCAAAAAATAGAAAAACCCCTTACCGATTGGGTAAGATATGAAAATCTTTCGGCCAAAATTTTGAAGATTACCCTCCCCGACGAAAGTGCCGTTTGGTTACGACCAAAAGCTCAACTATCTTATAATCAGTCGGATAGAAAATACAGACAAGTGGAGTTGGAAGGAGAGGCATTTTTTGATGTACATCGAGACGAAAGCCGCCCTTTTTTGATTTACTCTGGCAAAATGACTACCCGTGTGCTTGGTACAAGTTTTAACGTAAGGGCATATCCAAACAGTCAGCGTTTTGATGTGGCCGTGGTTACAGGCCAAGTATCAGTAAGCAACGAAGACGGCAAAGAGGTAGTGCTTGCCCCAAAACAACAAGCCATGTTGAGCTTGGTGTCGGACGAATTGCTTGTGAACGATTTGCCAACCGAGCAAACTTTTTATTGGGAAAACTCTTCCCTTGCCTTTAACGATACTCCCATGAGTTTGATTGTCAAAGAGTTAGAGTCGCATTTTCAGGTAAAAATATCATTGCCAATGGCTCTGACCAATTGTAGGCTCAATGGCCATTTTGAAGAAGAACGCCTAGCCACCATTTTGGAGGTAATTTGCAAATCGATGGATATAAGCTATGAAATAGACGGCAAAGACATCAGATTCAAAGGCGAAGGCTGTGGGGGTAATTGAGGGGAGGAAGGTTGAGGGTTAAAAGGTCAAAAGGTAAAGGGTTAAAAGGTTAAGGGCTTTTCCTGTGGTTGGTGGCTCAGCAAACACCTTTGCGAAAGCAATATTCTTAGACAAATCTCTGTGTTATGCTATGTTTTGTAAAGTTGTCCAGCATTCAGAAGGGGAGGAAGGTAAAGGGTTAAAAGGTTAAGGGCTAGAAGGTCAAATGGGGAAGAGTTAATGGGACAAGACAGAAAGTGCTTAATTCAGTAACTGAATATCAAAACAAAACGTACAATAAATATCAAAAAAACGAATATCTAAATTTATAACAAAACCACTTTTTAATTTTTTAACCAACGATAAACCTTTACAATGAAAAAAACGCTACTCGTAATTGTTCAGTGTGTCTGCCTAATGTTGCTTTCGGCGATGGGTATGGCCAAAAATCTTCATGCCCAGCAAGTGCTTGATAAAGCTGTTTCTTTGAAGTTAGACCATGTGAGCCTTAAACAAGCCCTCACGGCTATCGAAAAACAAGTTGATGCTCATTTTGTGTATAGTAGCAATATGATAGAAACCGACAAACGGGTAAATCTAGTTGTAAGCAACGAAATGTTGTCGGCGGTGTTGCTAAAATTATTGTCGCCCAATCAACTTACGTTTGAAGTGGTTGAGAATCAGATTATTCTGAAAAAAGGAAAGGCATCAATCGTTACTGAGCCAACGGCTTTAAGCCTAGCTGATATTGTAATAAAAGGTAGGGTAAACTCTGCCGAAACGGGCGAGGTTTTGCCAGGGGTTAATATTCAAATCAAAGGCACATCAAAAGGGGTGGTTACTGATGTTACGGGGAATTATCAAATTTCTGTGCCAGATGCCAATGCCGTGTTGGTGTTTACGTTTGTGGGTTATAGCAAACAAGAAGTTACGGTGGGAGCCAATACGAGTATCAACATAAAACTAAAGTCGGACGAGCAACTGCTAGAAGAAGTGGCCATTGTGGGGTCTCGCTCAACCGTAACCAGAACCAACATCGAGCGTCCAGTGCCAGTAGATGTAATAAGTGCCAAAGAGCTTCAGAGTACTGGCCAAACCGAACTAGGCCAACAGGTGCAATTTATGTCGCCTTCGTTCAATTCTGCCAAAAATGGTATCAATGGTGTGGCCAACTATGCCGACCCTGCTTCATTAAAAGGACTCTCGCCCGACCAAATGTTGGTATTGATTGATGGCAAACGCCGCCATCAATTTGCGGCCGTTAATAGCAACGTAACCGTAGGAAAAGGAACAGTAGTTACAGACATGAACTCTATCCCGTCGTTGGCTTTGGAAAGAATGGAGATTTTGCGTGATGGTGCTGCTGCACAATATGGTTCTGACGCCATTGCGGGTATTGCTAATTTGGTTTTGAAAAAATCTGTAAATAATGGTTCTGCCCAGTTACAATATGGAGCAACGTCTAAGGGCGATGGCGGAGGCTATACTTTTGGCTTTAATTATGGTTTTAAGTTAGGCCAAAAAGCCTCACTAAACATTACAGGGAGTTATCAAGATGTAAAAGGTACCGACCGCTCGGATCCCTACAACCCACAACCAGCGGGCGTTGGCGGTGCTTATACTGGTATTTATACCAACGTGGCCGCAACCGACCAAGCCGCACTAAAATCAAATGCCTATTGGGGAGACGGGACTTATGGCTCGTTTCGGCCAACTACTTATGGTAGTAATGCCATGAAGTCTGGACAAGTGTTTTATAACTTCGATATGTCCTTGAGTCAAGAATGGTCGCTTTATTCGTTTGGTGGATTTTCTAACAAAGATGTATTTGCCCAAGCCTTTTTGCGGACGGCCCTACCAACAGGCGGAACAACCAACCCAGATTTATATCCAAACGGTTATGTGCCGCAATTGCCAGGAACGGCCGCTGATGTTTCGTACTTGGTGGGTGTAAAACGCAAAACACCAATGGGCTGGAATTGGGACATTAGCACAGGCTATGGCAAAAACTACCTCGACCAATCGGCTAAAAATAGCTCTAATGCTTCGTTGGGGGCGGCTTCTCCCAAAGATTTTTACATTGGCCGAATCGGTTTTGGACAAAGCCTCACAGAAGTAAACGTTTCTAAAACAACGTTGGGCAAATGGGGTACAAAATCGTTGAGTCTTGCCTTTGGAGGGCAATACAGAATAGACAATTTTACATTAACCCCTGGCGACGAAGCCTCGTATCAGGTTGGCCCATTGGCAGCCACCAGAAACAAAACCCCAGGTTCGCAAGGGCGTGTTGGGATAGACAAAGCCGATGCCACAGACAAAACCCGTTCTAACCTTGGTTTGTATGCAGACGTAGAGAGTGATATAACAAATCGTTTTTTATTGGCGGCTGCATTACGTTATGAAAATTATAGTGATTTTGGTAGTAATGTTTCTGGAAAATTGGCAACTCGCCTAAAACTTACAGAAGACCTAGCCATCAGAGGCTCTATTAATAAAGGTTTTAGGGCGCCATTATTACAACAAATTGCCAACGCTGCCACCACTTCAACCGTTCAGAATGGTGTAATCAGAAGCACAAAACAGCTACCCTCTGACGATGCCCGATTGGCAAAAATTGGTATAGAAGACCCCAAAGCAGAAACATCTTGGAACTACAACTTGGGCTTTACGGCAAAGGCTGGGGCAAATCTCTTGTTTACGGTTGATGCTTACAGGATTGATATTACAGATAGGATTATCGTAACAGAAAACCTTAACGTTAATAATATCACGGCTTTAAAAAACAATTTTACGGGTTTTCAAGAGGTTACTTTCTTTACAAATGCCATCAACACAGGCACTAAGGGTATTGATGTGGTGGCTTCTTATAAAAAAGCAATAGGCACAAAAAGTAAATTAACGGCAAGCGTGGCCTTTACCGTTAATAAAACCGAAATCACGGGCGTAAAAGCAACACCAGCGGCCTTGCAGCTAGATACCAAAGCAACCGTTTTGTTGATTGATACCGTGAGTAGGGCTTTGATAGAAACCAGTCAGCCAAATTCTAAGGTTTTGGTGTCGTTAGGATACCAAATTGGAAATTTGACCTTAAATCTTCGTAGTTCATATTTTGGAAAAACTACCGCTTGGGAAAAATTGGCAAGACCAGTTACTGGAACTACCAACTTGCACCAAAGCCAAACTTTTGGAGGCAAAAATCTATTTGATGTTTCGGTGGTTTATAATGTCAAAAAATTCTTGACAATTACCCTCGGCGGAAACAACATCACAGACGTTTATCCCGATAAAGTATTTAGCAATTATCTCTCGTATGCAAACGGCCAAGTACCTTATTCTCGTAACGTAAATCAATTTGGTTTTAATGGCTCATATTATTACAGTTCATTAAGATACGATTTCTAAGTTTCTATTCCAAAAACTAATCTTCGACACACTTCCTAGGGCATTTAATCAAATGCCCTAGGTTCTTCGTACAAAACAAAAATCTCAATTTTAGGAATATTAATCAAAATTATAATTCATAACAAACTGATAATCAGATTTTTATCAACGCATTATTTACTTCAAATCTTTAATTTATCTCAAACCAATTGTTACACAATGAAAACCAAACTACGTTTACTAACACTCCTCCAATGCTTTTGTCTGATGCTATTGTCGGCAATGGGCATGGCCAAAAACCTGCACGCTCAACAAATTCTAAATAAATCAATTTCTTTGAAGCTAGACCATGTAAATTTCAGACAAGCCCTCATGGCCATCGAAAAACAAGTTGATGCTCATTTTGTATATAGTAGCAACATGATAGAAGCCGACAAACAAGTAAGTTTAACCGTAAACGACGAGCTACTGTCGGCGGTGTTATTAAAACTACTTTCGCCTAACCAAATAACATTTGAAGTAGTAGAAAATCAAATCATTCTAAAAAAAGGTAAAGTACAAATCTCTGCCGAACCAACTACCCTTAACCTTGTGGATAACACAATAAAAGGCCGTGTGAGTACTGAATCGGGCGAGGCACTCCCAGGGGTTAATATTCAAATAAAAGGTACGTCAAAGGGTGTAACTACCAATAATTCAGGAGATTATGAAATAAGTGTACCAAGCCCAGAGGTTACTTTGATTTTTAGTTTTGTAGGCTATATAAAACAAGAAATAAAAGTGGGAACAAGCACGAGCATTAATATAGTTTTAAAATCGGACGATAAAATTTTGCAAGATGTTGTGGTAGTAGGCTCTCGTTTTTCTAAACCTAGAACCGACATCGATAGACCCGTGGCCATAGATGTAATCAACGCCAAAGAAATCCAATCTTCGGGGCAGGTAGATTTAGGACAAGCCATTCACTATTTAGCTCCTTCGTTTAGTGCCGTAAAATTTGGTATCAACGAAACCGCCCCCTTTGTTGATCCTGCTTCGTTGCGAGGCTTGGGCCCAGACCAAGTGTTGATGTTGGTTAATAACAAACGTCGCCATAAAGTATCCTTTTTGAGCATCAACGATGGTGTGGGTAAAGGCCAAGTGGGTACAGATATTAACGTAGTGCCTTCGTTATCACTGAAAAGAGTAGAAGTTTTGCGTGATGGTGCTGCGGCTCAATATGGTTCGGACGCCATTGCAGGGGTTATCAACCTTGAGCTAAACGATGCTTCTTCTGGCGGAACGGTTAGCGTTTATACAGGTGTTGGCAATTCTAAACCACAACTAGACGTAACAGGAGTAGCCACTCCCAAAACCATTGTTGATGGCAAAACCTATAACCTAGCTGCCAATTTTGGATTAGGCTTAGGCAAGAAAGGATTCTTAAATACCACAATCAGTTATAGCCACACCGATGGTTACGACCGCTCGGGTACGTACAAAGCTGCCGCTGGATTTTATGTAAGAGATGCCGTACAAGACGCCGCCCTTGTGGCTCAAAATGGCATTAACCTAGATAGGGCTTTGTTGGGAGCTGCCGAAAACACCACTTATGGTATTTTTATGAATGCAGGAACACAAATTAATGATAAATTTAAGTTTTATGCCTTTGGTGGCTACACCAATAAATATGTATTGACGGGTGTATTTACCAGACCTCCCTCGAACGCAAGAAGAAACGCCCTGACCATCTTTCCCAATGGATACAACCCACTGGCTCCTGCCACCTTGCAAGATTTTTCATTGACCGCAGGCGTAAAAGGAAAACTAAATAATGGCTGGAGTACCGACTTTAGCATAAGCCAAGGCTCGAACAAAGTGGATTGGAGTGCCAAAAATACCGTAAATCCAAGTTTGGGTGCTGCCTCGCCAACCGAGTTTTATGTAGGCCAAACCAAGGTTACCCAAACACTTGTTAATGCAGATATTTCTAAAACTTTTGGCCAAGGAGGATATCCAAACTTTAGCCTAGCCGCAGGAACAGAGTTTAGATACGAAACCTTTGCCCAAAAAGCAGGCGATGAGGCCGCTTGGATAGCTGGGCCATTGTTCAAAACAAAAGATG
>JAYWHL010000338.1:0-8397 GCA_043777715.1 Cytophagaceae bacterium
ATTTCAAATTATATTATCAATAATCCAAGGAAATGGCAGGAAGATAAATTTTATAAACACAAATGAAATAAGTAACTAGAGGCAATCAGCACTGGGCTATAGGCTTGAAATACAAATAATTACGACATTAATTGCGAAAACTGATTTTGTCCAAGTACTTAACGAAGCTATTTAATCCGTATTAATGGTTTTGTAAATTCTGGTGTACTACTTTGATAGAATGAAGCATCGTATATCAATTAAACCTCACTACACTTCTCTAATTTCCCCTACAAATACTACCAATTTCCGTTTTTGGTAGTTAAAATCTTTCTCTTGGTCGAAAATTGCACAATATTTAGAGCAAAATAGCCCTGTGTGCTGTTATAAGTGTGTGTAATTAAACAAAAACAACAATTGTTGTTGGTCAGGCGTATTGGCCTTTCAAACCAAACACAAACAATTCTGTTGCCAATCATCTCTACTTTTGTAATAAATTCAACCAAAATCCAAATGACCATGAAACATTTTTTCATACTATTCCTTACCGTTTTATCAATCGTTAGCACAGCGTCTGCACAGTTCCCTGGTGGTGGGGGTGGAGGTGGTTTTGGCGGCTTTGGTGGGGGCAAACAAGAAAAGCAAACCAAACTGCCTGGCACTGCCGACGACGACCGCCCCCGTGGCACAGGCAAAATTTCGGGTGTAATCATCGACTCTACCACCAACAAGCCCGTTGAGTTTGCCAATGTGGCCATACTTGATGCTAAAACCAAAAAACCAATAGACGGGGCAATGGCCGACGATAGGGGTAGGTTTTCGCTCAAAAATGTAGCCGCTGGCGACTGGATTCTTTCGTTTAATTTTCTTGGACTTAGGAATGCGACCATGCCTATCAAAATAGAAAAAAAAGGAACAGACCTCCAATTGGGAAATGTTTTTATGAGTCCAGATATAAAAATGCTCAAAGAAATAAACGTAGTAGGTACGGCATCTTTAATTGAGGAAAAGGTGGACAGACTGGTTTTTAATGCCGAAAAAGATTTGACTTCGAGAGGAGGAGATGCCACTGAGGTTTTGAAAAAAGTACCGATGCTTTCGGTAGATTTGGACGGTAACGTTTCGCTGAGGGGAAGTTCTAATATCAGGGTTTTGATTAATAACAAACCTTCGACTATTATTGCCAGCAGCGTGGCCGATGCCCTAAAACAAATTCCAGCCGAAATGATAAAAACCGTGGAAGTAATTACCTCTCCATCAGCCAAGTACGATGCGGAGGGTTCGGCAGGGATTATCAATATCATTACCAAAAAGAATACTTTGCAGGGCGTTACCCTAAGCACAGACCTATCCGTAGGAAACAGAGGCGGAAACCTTGGCCTAAATGGAAGTTACAGAAAAGGGAAATTTGGAATGAATTTGGGCGGTTTTGGCCGAGCCATTTATAACGTGAAGGGCAAGTTTGAAAGTGAGCAATTAACCAAAGCCGCCAACCTACGTACCCTCCAAAACTCTGAAACACATACCGTTGGGGCTTTTGGGAATTATAACCTAAGTATGGACTATGACCTCGACAAAAACAATAGCTTTACGGGTAGCCTAAGGTATGGTGTAAGAAACAACAACGTAACCCAAAACGATCTTAGTTCTAAGATTTTTCAGGGGGTAAACCTAATTGCCGAAACTCACCGTGACGTAGATTCTAAAGACCTTTCGGGAAATATCGACGCCAACATTGACTATACTCGCCAGTTGGGCAAACCTCAACAAGAGTTGTCTATCTCTAGCCAATATAGCCTCAATAACCGTACCAACGACTACGTAGCGGATTTGCTGAAGCCCGATTTAACAACGCTTTTGAGCAAAGAATACAACCCCAACAAAAGCACCAACCAAGAACAAACCATTCAGATAGACTATACCACGCCTATCAAAAAAAATCAAATTTTTGAAATAGGTACAAAAGGAATTTTTAGGCAAGTAACCAGCGATTTTCAGTATTTGATAACTACCTCGCCAACAGGCGAATATGTGCCAAATCCACGCCGAACGGCCAATATTTTTAACTATAATCAAAACGTAGGGGGGGCTTATTTTTCTTATACCTACCAAACCAAAAACAAATGGAGCATCAAGGTTGGTAGCCGTTATGAATATACAAAGATAAACGCCAATTTTAGTACAGATAAAAACGTGGTTATCCCAGACTACGGTAATATCGTACCTAGTATCAATCTTTCTAAAAACTTAAAGGGAGGCCTTACCGTAAAATGGGCCTATAACCGCCGCTTGCAGAGACCTTCCATTCAGTTTTTGAATCCCAATATCAATGCTGCCAATCCGCAAAGTATCCAAGTGGGCAATCCATATTTGAACCCCGAATTGACCGATAATTTTGAAATGACACTTAGTAAATTTTTCAAAGGTACTTATTTGAGTGCATCGCTATTTACACGCAGAACCAACAATTCTATTTCGAGCATCAGAACCACCGACGACAAGGGCGTTATTACCACTACTTATCAAAACATTGGCCAAGATGTATCTACGGGGAGTAATATTTTTGGAAATGTGCAAATAACTCCTAAGTTTTCGGTAGGCGGAGGGGTGGACTTCTTTTATGCCAACCTTACCAACAACTCGCCCGACCCAAGCCTAACACTTAGCAATGCGGGTTGGGTGTATAACTATCGTTTTTTTACAAACTGGACCATCAAAAACGGTTGGGGCGTACAAGGATTTGGTTTTTTGAGGTCTAGCCAAGTACAGTTACAAGGCACACAGGCGGGTTTTGGCGTGTATAGTTTGGGCGTGAAAAAAGACTTCAAAAACAAAAAAGGTAGCCTAGGTTTTGGGGCAGAGAATTTCTTGTCCGAAACCTTCAATCTTGTAAACAGGATAGATTCGCCAACACTTAGCCAAAACAGTACTACCTATCTTTTTAATAGAGGTTTTAAGGTTACGTTTAGTTACAAAATCGGTAAAATGAGTTTTGATGGGGCAAGCCGCAAAAGGAAAAAATCAGTAAACAACGATGACCAAAAATCAGAAGATGGCGGTGGTGGCCAACAACAGTCTAGCCCACAACCAACGGGCGGGCGGCCAGCTACGGTGCCAAGATAGCCCTGTTTTTTGTTCTAAATTATTGAAGATGCCTCTAAAGTTTTTAGGGGCATTTTTTTATCTAAACCTATAAATAATTAGTTACCGATTTATTGATTTTAACGATTATGAAAGTATTTATTTTGCAGATATAAGTCTTTCATAATGAGTGTTTTAGGTTTAGTTCTTATGCCTTTGGGTTATTTTAGAGAAAGCTCTCTTTCAAGAAAAATATAGATAAATACCTGATATACAATTAATTACCAAAAATAATTTTTATTCATAAACACTTGCATTTGTTACTTTTTTAGAATTATTTAGTCGTATTAATATTCCTAATATCTATAAATTTTATTTACTTATCATGAAGAGAATCCTCAGCGGCGACGAGTCCGCCAAGCATCATGCTATACGCCAAGAATACCTAAACTGGTGTATCGGCTTGCTCGAAATCCACAAAACAGCTAGAAAAGGTTACAGTGAATTTATCGAAAAAAACGGTCTTAGTTTTTATGACAAGCCCCGTTTTAAAGAAAAAGCGTGGATACCCTACAACGAAGTAAAAGTATTGGCCGAAATCAAAGGTATTTCGATAAACGAAGCCCGCCAATTACGCAACGATTTCAACAACTGGATAGGGGCGATACAATGGTCGGACCCCGAAAAAACCACCCAAAAACTGGCCAAGTTTGGCTCTCACCAAAGTTTGAATTGATGCCCTCGGTTGGTTAAAAACATAGCCGATGGTATTCAAAAACAACGTACTAGAAAAGTCAGGATATTGAGTCCTGACTTTTTTGGTAATAACTCAATCTAATGATAGAAGTATTGGTTGGCTTCTAAAACTCTGTTATATTTGTTACGGAAATAATTAAAAAACCTAAATCAAAGCCAACATGAAAAAACAAAATCTTCTCCTCATTGCCCTTTTGTGGGTATCGTTTTTTGCCAATGCCCAAGTATTTGTGAACAGGGCAAATATTAACAAAATGCCTGATGTGGCCTATATCAATATACGCTTTGCTTCGTCAAATGCTATGATAGATTTTGGGCAGGCCGACCTTAGCAAAAAAAACCGCCTAGAACAAACCCTTACAGACTCGCTTGGGCATGATGTTTCGTTCAAAAGTTTGATAGACGTTTTTAATTTTTTGGACAAAAATGGCTGGGAACATGATGCCGTTGTTAGCTCTACTACGATGGTGTTTAACAGTGGCGACACAAAGCATACCTATATTTTTAGAAGAAAAAAGCCCCTTGTTAAGCCATGAAAGTATAATAACTAAGCAGTAGAGGGACAGCTATAATTTAAAACCCAAAAGCGACAAAACCATATATAAAAAATTGAATATCAGTCTTTTGTGTTCTTTGTTCTTTTGTGGATAATTTGTATTTATACTTACCCAGTAATAACCTAACCCTATGAAAATTTTTTACACCTCTGTTTTAATCTTCTTGGCCAGTGCCACTGTGCAGGCCCAAACACTTTTTGAAAAACACAATGCCAAGTGGGTAGATTCGCTGATGACAACGATGACCCTTGACGAAAAAATTGGCCAATTGATGATGCCCCGAGGCAATTATACCAACGTACCCTACGACAGTACCTTGCTTTTGCAGTGGGTACGAGATTATAAAATCGGTGGCTTGGTTTTGTTTGCCAACCAGCCAACTCGCCAAGCATTGATGGTAAATTTGCTACAAAAAAACTCAAAAATACCGCTTTTTATAGGTATGGACTTAGAGTGGGGCCTTACCCAACGGCTAGACAGCACGGTGCGGTTTCCGTATGCCATGACCCAAGGCGCCATGCAAGGAGGCGACGATTTGGTATATAAAATGGGCATTGAGGTAGGCCGACAATGCCGCAGAATGGGCGTACACATCAACTATGCACCCACTGGGGATATTAACAACAATCCCAACAATCCCGTGATTTCGTTTAGGTCGTTTTCTGAAAATCGAGAAATTGTGTTGAACAAAGCCACCGCCTATATGAAAGGAATGCAAGAACAGCAGATTTTGACATCGGCCAAGCATTTTCCCGGCCATGGCGATACCGATGTAGATTCTCATGCCGATTTGCCACTCATTCGCCACGACCGCAAGCATTTGGATTCGTTAGAGTTGTACCCTTTCAGAGAGATGATAAAACGGGGTGTAAATGGCGTGATGGTTGCCCATTTGAACGTTCCAGGGCTTGATACTACCAAAAATCTGCCTACCACTTTGTCTAAAACGGTTATTCAGGAAGTACTTCGTAAACAACTGAATTTTAAGGGTTTAGTATTTACCGATGCCATGGAAATGCAAGGGGTGGCTAAATTTTATCCCCCAGGAGTAGCCAATGTAAAAGCCCTGATTGCAGGAAATGATATTCTCGAAACTTTTATGGACGTGCCAAACACGGTAAAAGAAATTAAAAAAGCCATCGAAAACAAAGAAATTACCTTGGCCGAACTAGACGACAAAGTGAGGAGAATATTGATAGCAAAATCTTGGGCAGGTTTGGACCATTATCAGCCCATAGAACTCAAAAATCTGATAGAAGACCTTAACCCAAAATCGGCTGAATTTCTGAGCCGAACGATGGTAGAAAATGCCGTTACGGTACTTAAAAATAAAGATAATATCTTGCCTATCAGGGATTTGTCTAAGTTAAGAATAGCGGCGGTATCGTTAGGGAAACCCGTTTTGGGCACAGACTCTCCGACTAATTTTCAGACCATGCTGGGCAATTATACTACCGTAGATGCCTTTAATTTGTTGCCAAGTTCGGCAGATAGTGTGGTGGAGAAAGTAAAAGAATCGCTCAAAAATTATGATTTAGTGATTGTTGGAATCCATGGTTTGGGGATTAGACCAGCGGCCAAAATTGCCCCCGAAGTTCAGAAATTAGCCCAAAATTTTATGAACCTCAACAACTCAATCGTTTGTGTGTTTGGTAGCCCCTATACGCTACCCAAATTTGAGGGAATCCAAAACGCAAAGGGCTTGATTATGGCCTATCAAGAAACCATAAGCACGCAAGAAATAACCGCCCAGTTGATTTTTGGGGCATTGGGGGCAAGGGGCAAATTGCCCGTAACCGTAAATGAAGATTATAAAGTAGGCCAAGGAATTTTTACCGAACCCATCGGTAGGTTTGAATATACGCTGCCCGAAAAAGTGGGTATAAATTCCAAAAAATTGGCTTTTAGGATAGATTCGCTCGTGAACCTAGGGCTTAACGCCAAGGCTTACCCTGGGGCTTCGGTGTTGGTGGCCAAAGACGGTAAGGTTATCTTCCAAAAAACATACGGCTATCATACCTACGACCAAAGCCAGACCGTAAAAGCCAATGATGTATATGATTTGGCCTCGATAACAAAAATCAGTACTTCGTTACCCGCCTTGATGGCCATGCAAGACCAAGGCAAATTTAACCTTGATATGACCCTTGGCCAATTGATGCCCAAATGGAAAAAATCCAACAAAAAGGATTTGATAATGCGAGACATCTTGACCCACCAAGCTAGGCTACGAGCATGGATTCCGTTTTGGAAAGAAATAGCCCAAAACCCTGATGGCACTTGGAAACCCAAAACTTTTGAAGACCATTTTTCTAAGAAATTTCCGATACAAGTGGCCGAAAAACTGTTTCTGCACAAAGATTTTAGCAAAATGTTGATAAAGGCCATTGAAGAATCTCCTCTCAACGAAAAAACAGGATATGTTTACTCAGACCTTAGTTATTACCTTTATCCGCAAATTATCAAAAGACTAACGGGGCAAGATTTTGAGGATTTTTTGAAAGAAAATTTTTATGCTCAATTAGGAGCTAACTCCCTGACCTACAATGTTGCACGGATACGGCCATTAACTCAAATTGTACCAACCGAGTATGATTCTTTGTTTAGAAAAGAGCTGATTCATGGCCGTGTTCACGACGAAGGGGCAACCATGCTCAATGGCATAAGTGGCCATGCTGGACTTTTTGGTAATGCCAACGACCTAGCCAAACTGATACAAATGTATTTGAACGGAGGCTATTATGGAGGCAAAAGATATTTGCAAGAAAAAACCCTGAAAGAGTGGACCAGCTACCCTTTTGCCGTAGAAGTAAATGCCCGCCGAGGGGTGGGTTTCGACAAGCCCGACCGCAAACGCAAGGGGATTTCGGCTGCCCCAAGTGCCAGTGAGCAAAGTTTTGGGCATTCGGGTTTTACGGGAACTTTTACTTGGGCCGACCCCAAAACGGGGATTCTTTATGTATTCTTGTCTAATCGGGTGTATCCAACTCGCAACAATTCAAAAATTAGTGATTTAAATATCCGAACGCAATTAGGCGAGGTTATTATTAGTAGTTTAGGTAGGGATTGAGCATAATTTAAAATCTTTTTCCGTGGTTGGTGGCTCACCAACCACCTTTGCGAAAGCAATATTCTAAGATAAATTTCTGTGTTTCATACCTACATTTTATGAAATTGTCTAGTACCTTGATAAGTTACAGTTAAAAGAAATCTCCCAATCTTTTACTCATTTACTCATAATTCCCTAGTTTGTAAACAAGCTAGGGAATTATTATGTTTTAAAAATAGTTTTGATTTGAACAGGAATCAGTAATCAAGAAACAAAAAAATAATATGGCAAACGATAGAAGAAAATCTTTTGGAGAGGCAGTGGCAGAAGAAGACAAAAAGAAAATCAGTTCAGAAAACTTACAGAAGGCTTTAGGAATATTCAGATTTACAAAACCATATCAAGGTACTTTTATCGTTGGTATGGTTTTTTTGGTGCTTTCTAACCTCACAACGCTTAGTTTTCCGACCCTCATCGGCGAAATGGCCAAGGTTATCGAGGGCAAATCGGCTTATAGTATCAATCAGGTTACGGTGTTTTTTATTGTGATTTTAGTGGCTCAATCCATTTTTTCTTTTTTAAGAATATATACCTTTTCGCAGGTATCCGAAAAAGCCATGCGAGATGTACGCAAAGCCCTGTATGCCAAGATAATAACGCTGCCCATTATCTTTTTTGAAAAACGAAGAGTGGGCGAACTCATGAGCCGTATTACCTCGGACATTACCCAATTGCAAGACGTGTTGTCTATTACTTTGGCCGAATTTTTTAGGCAAATCTTTACGCTTGTTGGCGGCATAACCATCATCTCGCTGGTGTCTTGGAAACTCACCCTTTTTATGCTTTGTACCTTTCCTGTGTTGATTATTGCTGCTATGATTTTTGGAAAATTTATCAGAACCATCTCCAAAAAAGTACAAGACGAACTTGCCAGCACCAACATCGTGGTAGAAGAAACCCTACAATCTATCAATG
>JAYWHL010000339.1:0-3023 GCA_043777715.1 Cytophagaceae bacterium
AACATTACCCACTTTTTGATAAACCATAAAAATACCCAAAGCCAAGCCAATGTCGCCAATACGATTAATCAAAAATGCCTTTTTGGCGGCCTGAACGGCCTGTGGTTTCTGATACCAAAAACCGATGAGTAAATAAGAACTAAGGCCAACCAATTCCCAAAAACCGTACAATACCAAAAGATTATCAGCCAAAACTATCCCCAATTTAGCAAAGGTAAAGAGGCTCAAAAAACCAAAATATCGATGAAAGTCGGCCTCATCGTGCATATAAACCAAGGAATAGACTTGCACCAAAAAGGCGATAAAATTGACCAAACAGAGCATCATAATACTGGTGTGGTCGAGCCAAAAACCAAACTTAAACGACTGACTATCAATAGAAAACCAATTAAAAGAAAAATGAACGAGGGGCTGTGAACTGGCCGTAATTAGCCAAAGCGAAAAACACAAGGCCAAGAAAGTACTGGCACAGGAAAGATACGCTGCGGTTTGATGGTGTTTTTTGCCAAGAGCAAAAGCCATCAAAAATCCAAAAAAAGGAGCAAGAAGAATAAACCAGAGTTGGAACAGCATAAAAACCATATTTTATGCAAATATCCTGCAAAGCCAAAGGTTTTCAAAGCCATTGCCCCGAAAATCTAGGAATGGACTTAGTTTGTTGTTAGTTTGAAAAAAAATTGCCGTTACCTTTAGCCCAAAATGCAAAACAGGATTCAAGGATTTTTTTTTGACCTTTTACCTTTTGACCTTTAACCCAAATAAACCCTCAGCCCAAAAATAAATTTAGTTGTCCATTCTACCTGTTTCAATGGCTTTGAAAAATGCCTCTGAATAAAATTCTGAAACGGGAATCTGATTAGTCCCAATTTTTATTTTAAGATTACGAACAGACTCCATTTTATCCAACGAAATAATAAAAGATTTATGTACCCTAATAAAACGTTCGGTCGATAGGCGTTCTTCTACCAGTTTCATCGTGAGGCGAGTTACAACGGGTCTGTTTACCGAGCTTAAATGTATTTTTATGTAATCTTTTAGCCCTTCGATGTGTGTAATATCGCTTAGTTTTATTTTTACGAGCGAATAATCGGCATTTACAAAAATATAATCGTCGGCAATAGACAAACCTTGATGCCCGCTTTGTTTGAGTTTGGACAATTCCTGGGCTTTGGTACAAGCCTTCAAAAATCGCTCAAAGGTTACGGGTTTTAGTAGATAGTCCACAACATCAAGATTAAAACCCTCTAGGGCATATTGCTGGTAGGCCGTATGAAAAATAACCATGGGTTTTGGGTCGGCCATGCCTTGCAGCAGTTGCGTACCTGATAGCCCTGGCATTTGAATATCCAAAAACAGGAGGTCTATTTTCTCGGATTTTAGAACCTCTAAAGCCTCAAAGGCATTCCGACAGGTTTTGACCAAGGTCAAGAAGGGTACTTTTTTGATATTGTCTTCTAGGAGTTCCAGGGCCAGGGCTTCGTCATCAATGGCAATACATTTTAGGTTCATGTTTTTTTGAGAAGTAGAGGTTTAGGATAAGAAAAGACGGGACAAATTGCTTACTCAGAATCGAAATTTAAGCCAAGTAGAATGTATCAAAGCCGTTATAGAATGGTATCTCTTATTGACTAATAAGGTTTTGTCTAGTTCCTTTTACGTTAATAATTTCAATATTTTCTTTATTAACCTGATAATACAAAACAGTATGACGATTAATGACACACCTTCTAAGCCCTTGTATTTTATCTGAACTTGGAAACATAAAAGGCATAACTGCCAGTTGCTTTACTGCTTCAGATAGGTCGGTCAAAAATTTCATTTTAACACTTTCATTCCATTCTTCTACAAGGTAATTAGCCATTTCTTCAATATTAGTTTTGGCTTTTTCAGAAAAAATTATGGTATAGTTCATAATCCATATTGCGTAAAAACTTCTTGGTAAGTATGGGTTTTACCTTTTTCAATATCATTTATCCCTTCTTCTATTTCGATTTTTTCACTTACCGAAAGTTCATCCCAAAAATCGTTATCCGTTTTTACATTCCTTCCTAGTAAAATTTTCACAGCATTCAGCAAGTCATTATCCTGCAAATGATCAATGAGGATATGTAGTTCTGATTTAAGTTGTAACGTACTCATAATTGATTTTTATTTTTGTAAAAATACTTAAAAACTAGAAAACTGGTGCAACACATTCTAAACCTTCCCTAAAATATTTCAAGGATAGCCTCAAAGGTTTCGCCATCGTTTTTGATTGTAAATACATGGTTATCAGGATATAACAAACTCAATCGCCGTTGCACATTGGCAAGCCCAATGCCAGAACTGCCGTCTTTGCTTTGGCTATTTTCTTTGCTCATTTTGTTAATAACCCTAAACACAAACGATTGATTATTGAGGCTTGCTTCTACTTTAATCAGCGGTTTTTCTATCATGCCCGTACCATGCTTAAAGGCATTTTCTACGAAGGGTATCAGCAACATTGGTTCTATGTTCCGATGATTTTGGTTTGGATTCACAAAATTAAAATCTATCTCAATATTATCCCCAAACCTTAGTTTTTGTAATGCTATGTAGCTTTGGATATACTCCATTTCTTGCTCTAACGAAACCTTTCGGTCGTCGGACTCATAGAGCATATATCGCATGAGTTCTGATAGCCTAATGGTAACGGGTTCTACCATGTCAGATTTTTTACGAGCCAAAGCCACGATACTGTTCAGCACGTTAAACATAAAATGAGGGCTAATTTGCGAGCGTAAAAACGAAAGTTCAGACTTTAGGTTTTCGTTTTCTAATTCTTTGCGGTGTTGTTGTTCTTCGATATAATCGGTTATGAGCCGATAGCTGGTGCTGGCCGCATAAAGTAAAATAATAGGGAAAAGCGTAAAAATAGAAATCCGCACAGAATAACCCAAAGGAGCAATAACGATGTATTTGAAGGTAAGGTTTATTGCCAACAAAATCAGAACTGTAAACACCACCGAAGCCACATATATCCACACGCCTTTGTTTTTTAACAC
>JAYWHL010000340.1:0-8371 GCA_043777715.1 Cytophagaceae bacterium
ATTTTAGATAAATTTTAGATAAAAAATTGTATTTATTCAAAAACAAGTTTAAAAAATTAATGAAAATTGATTAAAAATTGAAAAAATACAAAAAATAAGTTTGAAATATAATTTTATTAAGTTAGCTTTGTTTAAGAAAAAAGGTCATGTAAAACGAATTAAAAGTCAAAAAAACTTAAAATCGATGGGGGTCGCTACAAAGCATTTTAAGCTCGTTCATAATCCATAAAAAAAGCCAGACAACATGGGGGTGTTGGTCTGGCCAAAGCAAAGCACACGGTAAAGTATGTTTCACAATTCAAACCAAAATTAATGAAAAAAACCTTACGATTCAAAACCCTTGTAGCCTTTTCTGTCTTCGTTAGTTATTGCTTACCTTCAAATGCTCAATTTAGCTTGGTTGGTCAAATCAGAACCCGTACGGAGGTCAGAGACGGTCTCGGTACGCTTTCGCCACTTGGAGCCAAGGCAGCCGCTTTTACATCGCAACGTACGGGCCTGACCTTTGGTTACAAATGGGACAGGCTTACGTTTGGAGCAACCCTGCGAGATGTACGAGTTTGGGGTCAAGATGCTTCAACAATTAGCAGTGCCGATGGTAATAAATTGTTTTTGCACGAGGCTTGGGGCGAAATAGTACTGGCCAACATGGCCGATACCACCTTCAAGTTCAAGGCCATCGAAAACCTATCACTTAAAATTGGTCGCCAAGAATTAATTTATGACGACGTAAGGCTACTGGGTAATCTTGATTGGTTGCAACAGGCTCGCCGTTTTGATATGACCTTGCTCAAAGCCATGCACAAAGGCTGGCAAATAGACCTTGGGGCGGGATTTAACCAAAATACCGATGCCTTTGGGCAGGTAGGTACGTTTTATACCCCTGGCAATTTACCTGCCTATTCCGCCAGTAGCAAGGGCATTTTGTTTAGCATTCCTTCTAATTTTATGCCCACCACAGGCAAGGGCGGCAATCCGATTTTGGCCAATGCCCCAAGCACCAACGGACAGAATCAAGCCTTCAAATCGTTTCAGATGTTGTATATCAGTAAGAAATTTAAGCAAACTAAATTTGCTGGATTATTCTTCAAAGACGATTTTGCTACCTATCGTATAGACTCTATCGGTAGTGTTTCGGCGGCTAATGGGGTGGTTTATGGCCGCCGTTACGACCAAACCGACATTAACAGTCGCTACACGTATGGGGCTATGCTCACTGGCCAATTGGGCAATGCTTCGGGCTTTGGTAAAATAGCGTGGCAGGGGGCGTATTATGCCCAAAGCGGTAAAGACAGAGATGGCAAAAGCCTTTCCGCTTATCATTATACGCTTTCGGCGATGTATCAAAAGGGTAAGTTTTCTATCGGCCCAGGTTTTGATTACCTTTCGGGAAACGACAGCTATACAACACCCAGTACTGAAAATCATAGGTTCGACCCCCTCTATGGCACACCCCACAAACATTGGGGCTATATGGACTTTTTTTATGTAGGAACAGGTTCGCCAACGGGAGGCTTGCAAAATGCTTATTTGAAGACTAAATACATAGTAGATTCACGGTTTTTTATGACTTTCGATATTCATCAATTTGCCTTGGGTAGTCCAATAAAAAATACCTTAGACGCCACAGGAGGCAAATTAGATAGCCAATTAGGTACGGAATTTGATTTTATTGCCAATTATCAACTCAACAAATTTACGAACCTTGAGTTTGGCTATTCGCTCATGAAAGCCACCAATAGCTTAGAATTTACAAAATTTGGCACGATGGATAAATACAAAAAAGATGGCCAATGGGCGTATCTGATGATAAACATTAGGCCAGATTTCTTTTACGTAAAACCCGTGGCCATTAAGTAAGAAGATTAGAAATTGAGAAGTTAGAAGCTGAGAAGGTGGAATTTGATAGCTTTTCCTCTTTTAACATTGGCAAGGCTTTGAGCCTCCCCAATGTTTAATATCATCAGCGTTAAGTACCAAACATTTAAACATAATTTTAAAAAACCAATGATAAAATCAATGTTAAAAACCCAAAAAACGTTTTTAAGTACAGGTATTTTACTAGCCATTTTGTTTTTGACTAGTGCAAACAAACCCGCCGATAAACCCGTAATTACCTTGGGTTTTATTCCCCTTACCGACTGTGCCCCCTTGGTTGTGGCCAAAGAATTAGGTCTTTTTGAGAAATATGGCGTAAACGTTCAGTTATCAAAAGAAGCCTCTTGGGCCAATATCAGAGACAAAGTATTGAATGGAGAATTAGACGGTGCCCATTGTTTGTTTGGAATGCCTTTTTCGGTTTATACGGGCATTGGTGGCAAAGCAGGGTCGGTGATGCAAATTGCGATGGTATTGAACAACAACGGCCAAGGCATTACACTATCCAAAGATTTTTGTGGATTGGTAGGTTTCAAAGAAATCAATAAAGTGGCCGCAGCCGTAAAAAGCGTTCAAACACGCAAAGAAGTAACCTTTGCCATGACATTTCCAGGAGGCACGCACGATATTTGGCTACGTAACTGGTTGGCGGCTTGTGGCGTAAACCAAAAATCGGTAGGAATTATTACCATTCCACCGCCCCAAATGGTGGCCAATATGAGGGTGGACAACATGGAAGGTTTTAGTGTGGGCGAGCCTTGGAATGGCGTAGCGGCGGCTCAAAACGTAGGTTTTACGGCCATTGCCAGTCAAGATATTTGGAAACATCACCCCGAAAAAGCCTTGGTTGTTAATTCAACATTTGCCGCTACCAAAAAAGAAGACCTCAAAAACGTGATGAAGGCCATTTTGGAAGCCTGTCAGTGGCTCGACAACATGGGTAATCGCAAAAAAGCGGCTGGGTGGCTCACCAAACCCTATTACGTAAATGCCCCTTTGCAAGTTATCGAAGCCCGATTATTAGGCTCAAACGACCTTGGTTGTGATTTGGGCGTACAAAAATACAAAGACGATTACATGACATTTTATAACAAAGGTTTTGTGAATACACCTCGCAAAGTACACGGAATGTGGTTTATGGCTCAATATATGCGATTTGGAATGATAAAAACCGCTCCAGATTATAAGACCATTGCCGAAAAAATTATTTTAGATGACCTCTATGCCGAAGTAGCCAAAAGCATGAATATCCCCGTAATGACCGACGACATGAAGCCCTTCAAAACTAATCTTGACATAGAATTTAACCCTAGCAATATTCCAGCGTATTTGTCTGCAACCAAAAAATAATATGATAACAATAAAGAAAAACCTTAGCCATATATTATACTTTGTGGCCAGTATGTTGATTTTAATTTTCCTTTGGGGCATGGTTTCTATCGTAACCAAATACGAAATCCCGAGTCCGTTGGCTACATGGAAAGTATTTTTAGAAATGATGGCCGATCCTTTTTATGACAACGGCCCGAACGATAAAGGCATTGGTATTCAGTTATTTAGCTCTTTGAAAAGAGTATTTTCTGGCTTTTTGTTGGGTAGTTTGTTTGCCATTCCGATAGGAATGTTGATGGGGGCTAGTCCAACGGGTATGAAATTGCTTAACCCTTTGGTACAAATTCTTAGGCCCGTTTCGCCATTGGCTTGGTTTCCTTTGGGCTTGTTGGCCTTCAAAGCTGCCGACGGGGCTACTATTTTTATCATCGCCATCACTAGCCTCTGGCCAACGCTCATCAACACGGCTTTTGGGGTGGCATCTATTCCCCAAGACCACAAAAACGTAGGCAAAGCCTTTGGTTTTTCTAAGGCCAAATACATCAAAAATATCCTTCTGCCCTTTGCTTTGCCGCATATCATTACGGGTCTTAGATTAAGCATTGGCGTGGCGTGGATGGTGATTGTGGCGGGCGAAATGCTATCGGGAGGCGTAGGCATTGGCTTTTTTGTGTGGGATAGCTGGAACGGATTATCACTAGAAAAAATCTTAAATGCAATTTTAATCATTGGCTTTGTGGGGCTATTACTCGACAAAGGTTTTAATTATCTCCAAAACAAATTTAACTATGAAAACAAATAATCAGACCCTCAGTAATATTGATTCGTTAGTAGATTATCATAAGCTAGTACAACCAACGGCCATCGAAATAAAAAACGTTACGGTATCGTTCAAGGCCAAGAAAAGCACTTTTACAGCCGTTCAAAACATTAGTTTAGACATCAAAAAAGGCGAAATTGTAGCCTTGATTGGGCATTCGGGCTGTGGCAAATCAACCTTGATGAATACTATTTCAGGTATGGTTGGCCCTTCGGAAGGTTCGGTGATTGTAAACGGAAATACGATTACCGGCCCCGGCCCCGACCGAGGCATTGTGTTTCAAAACTACTCGTTGTTGCCGTGGATGAATGTCTATAAAAATATTTTTGAGGCCGTAGATTCTGTTTTTAAAGATAAAACCAAGGCCGAAAAAATTAGTATCGTTGAGGAAAGCCTAAGGCTCGTAAACCTCTACGAACACAAAGACAAACTACCTGCCCAATTATCAGGCGGTATGAAACAACGAGTGGCCATTGCCCGTGCCTTTGCCATCAATCCTAGTGTACTGCTCTTAGACGAGCCTTTTGGGGCTTTAGATGCTCTAACCAAAGGGGCAATGCACATCGAATTATTGAAACTTTGGAACTTGGACAATCGCAATAAAACCATTGTGATGGTAACCCACGACATAGACGAAGCCATTTTTTTGGCCGATCGAGTGGTAGTGATGAACAACGGCCCAGCGGCCTCTATCAAAGAAATCGTAAATGTAGATTTACCCAGACCCCGCAACAAAAAAGACATCGTTCACGACCCACAATATATCAAAGTCCACGACCAACTGATGAATTTATTGTTTGATAAGTTTTCGATAGAAGATTGAGATTTGACAACCCTTGAAATTTGACAACTCAAACCCATGGCCAGTGGCTCACAGGCCATTCCTGCGAAAGCAATCTTTAAACCCATGGCCTGTGGCTCACAGGCCATTCCTGCGAAAGCAATCTTTACAAATTATCCATTAACGTAAACAACATTAATAATCGATTAAATTACTGATTTTCCGTACTTTGCATTGTGTTCTGTGTGCCACAGACCAGGGAGAAATAAACCAATCAAAAAAACACAAACCCATGAATTTTCAAACCAAGCAATCTTATCAATCCACTTGCTGTTATTGTGGGGTAGGTTGTGGGATTTTGATTGAGCAACAAAACGATGGCAAAATAAAAGTAATTGGCGACCCACAACACCCCGTAAACCACGGAATGTTGTGCAGTAAGGGTATGAATTTGCACCATACCGTTACCGACCAAAGCGATAGGTTGTTGTTTCCACAAATGCGATTCAATAGGTCGATGCCCCAAGAACAAGTATCGTGGAACGAGGCTCTGGAGCGTACGGCCTTGGTTTTCAAGCATTTTATCAAAACTTATGGCCCAGATTCAGTAGCTTTCTATGTTTCAGGACAATGCCTAACCGAAGAATATTACCTTTGGAACAAACTCATGAAAGGCTTTATTGGCTCTAATAATATCGACACCAACTCTAGGCTGTGTATGTCGTCGGCGGTGGTGGCTTATAAACTAAGTTTGGGCGAAGATGCCGTACCTGTTTGTTACAACGACATCGAACTGTCCGACTGTATGCTTATCGAAGGGGCAAATCCTGCATGGTGCCACCCCATTTTGTGGCGAAGAATAGAAGCCCACAAAGCCGCCAAACCAGCTACAAAAATCATAGTGGTGGACCCTCGCCAAACGCAATCTAGCCAATTAGCCGACCTACATTTACAGTTAAACCCTGGCACAGATATTGTGTTGAACCACGCCATCGCAAGGGTTTTGATAGAACAAAATCTAATAAACCAAGATTTTATAGATAGCCATACCCTTGGTTTTGAGGAACTTAAAGCCAAAGTTTTTGAAAAAACGATTGAAACGTCTGCCCTCGAAACAGGCTTGTCGGTGGCCGATATTCAGCAAGCCGCCCTGTGGATTGGCCAAGCAAAGGGCTTTTTATCGATGTGGACAATGGGGCTAAATCAGTCGGTAATTGGGGTAAACAAAAACCTTTCGCTTATTAATTTGAGTTTGATAACAGGGCAAATTGGCAAGGCGGGCAGTGGGCCGTTTTCACTAACGGGCCAACCCAACGCCATGGGAGGCCGAGAGGTGGGCGGTTTGGCCAATATGTTGGCCTCGCACCGAGAAATTGGCAATGCACAACACCGCCAAGAAATGCAGGATTTTTGGCAAGGAAATATCATCTCTGACCAAGTGGGGCTTACGGCCGTGGAGATGTTCAAGGCCCTAGAAACAGGCAAACTCAAAGCGATATGGATTGCCTGTACTAATCCTGTGGTGAGTTTGCCCGACACCCAATTGGTGGAAAGAGCCTTAAAAAACGCAAAGTTTGTGGTAGTGCAAGACGTTTCCAACAAATCAGAAACCTTGGCCTTTGCCGATGTGATATTACCTGCCGCCGCTTGGGCCGAAAAAACAGGCACCATGACCAATGCCGAACGTAGGATTTCGTACCTCAACAAAGTGGTTAATGCCCCAGGCCAAGCCCTGCCTGATGCCGAAATTATTACAAAATTTGCCCAAAAAATGGGTTGGGAGAAATTCTTTAATTATGATTCGAGTGCTGAAATTTACAAAGAATACACCCAAACCACAATAAACACCAATATTGATGTCCAGCATCTTAGCCATGAAATTTTACAAAAAAATACCTACCAATGGCCTGTAAATCAAACAGATAAGAACAAGTTAGAAGGAACAGAAAGGCTTTTTGAAGACCATCAGTTTTATACGCCTCACAAAAAAGCAATTATCCATGCCGTAAACGACGAAAACCTTTCTGAAAAAACAGACCAGGATTTTCCGCTTGTATTGCTCACGGGCCGTTTGCGAGATCAATGGCATACCATGACCAAAACGGGCAAAGTAAACAAACTAAATCAGCATTTTACAGAGCCATTGTTAGAAATAAATCCCCACGATGCCCTAGTTCGTGGCCTAAAAGATTCACAAATTGTGAACGTAAATGGTCGCCGAGGAAACCTTAGGCTAAAACTAAAAACCAATACCGATATTAAAATCGGAACGTGTTTTGTGGCCATGCACTGGGGCAGAAACAAAGAAAATTCACTTCAAAAAAGCAATCTCCTAACCAATACTTTATTTGACCCAAGGTCGAAAGAACCCGATTTTAAGTTTTCTGCCGTTGAGGTGGAGGCTTATCAAAAACCCCTCGAAAAAATAGTAATCATAGGGGCGGGTTCTGCGGCTTTGGGCTTTGTGAACCAATACCGAAAACTGAATATTTTGGACGAGATTCATGTTTTTTCTAAGGAAATTTACCCTTTTTATAATCGAGTAATGTTGCCCGACTACGTGAATGGCTCACAGACTTGGGAACAGTTGGTAAAACTGCGAGAAAACCAGTTTGCCGAAGCTCAAATTACGGTACACAAAGGCGTTGGTATTAATCATATCGACACCAAAAACAAAATTTTGACCGACCAAAATGGCCTTGAACATACTTACGATAAGCTGATTTTAGGAACAGGGAGTAGGGCTTTTATGCCTAAAAATTTCCCTAAATTGGCAGGTATTTTTAATATGAGAAGTAGGCTAGACGCTGATAATCTCGGACTTTTTTTATCAAACGAAGCCAAAGTTGTGGTGGTTGGGGGTGGCCTGTTGGGAATAGAAATGGCCGCTGCATTGCAAGCAATGGGAATGAAAGTTTCGCTTATTCAACGTATTGATAGGCTGATGGACAGGCAGTTAGATGGTTTGGGAAGCCAGATTTTGCATGAAGAATTAAGCACAAGGGGCATAGAAATTTTTTATAACGATGAAGTAGAACAATGCCTAGGCCAAACCCACTTAACGGGCATAAAACTAAAATCGGGGAGGGAGTTGGAATGTCGGGCGTTGATAGTTGCGGCAGGCACTTTGCCCAATATCGAACTAGCCAAAGAGGCGGGTTTGGCTTGCAACCGTGGCGTATTGGTAAACGATTATCTAAAAACATCTGACGAATCTATTTTTGCCTGCGGCGAAATAGCCGAATGGCAACAGCAATTGTGGGGCATTACCGCCGCCGCCGAAGAACAAGCCAGCATTGTGGCCAAATACCTCAATGGCGATACGGCCAATGGCTACAAGGGCAGTTTGTCGATGAATATCCTCAAAATGAAAGACCTCAATTTGCTATCAATTGGGTTGATAGAAATTCCAAAATTTGCAACGGGCTACGAAGAAGTAGTGTTTATAGACCGTAGCCAAAGCTATTACAAAAAATGTATTATCAAAAATGACAGATTGGTTGGGGCGATTTTGATTGGCGATAAAAACGAATTTATTGAATTTAAAGACCTGATAGCCA
>JAYWHL010000341.1:0-3008 GCA_043777715.1 Cytophagaceae bacterium
AAAAGGTGGACAGCAAGTCCTAAATCTTAGAACTAAAAATCTCAGTAATCAATGGGATGAGGTAACACAATTAGTCAGAATGGCCGCTTAATAATAATCATATACAACACTACAAAAAAACCTCTCGAAATGAGAGGTTTTTTTAATTCTCTTAATCGCCTATCATTCAAATTCGAGGCATTGTAGTTAGTATAAATGTGTTAGAAACGCAGTGCCTTGACACTCCCCAAATTGGAGTTTGGGGCGAGCGAGTAAAAAACCCTCACTAAAGTAGCAATTCTTTTGTCTTCAACGGGAGCTTTTGGCTTACTCAAACAAGCACTCCATCGAAATCACATTATCAATCTCTGAGTCAATATAGGAAGCATTATCAATGCCAAAAGTGGTAATAAGCGTATTGAAAACGCTATGCTTTGTTCCGCTTAATTCTCTAAACCTACTTCGTTTTTCTCGGAGACTATTTGATAATTTTTCATTCAATTTGATAGGAGCATCATAAAACTTGACTTCGCATAAATTAACAGCGTTATCTGCCCGACTAATAAGCATATCTACTTGAAAACCAGCTGATTCAGCATTTCCTTTCTTATAAAAACTATTAACCGAAGTCAGTATTCCAGAAATCCCCAAACATTTTTTAATCGCTTTGGCGTGTTTGATACAGATGGTTTCAAAGGCATACCCCTGCCATGCTCGATAAGTATTTGATGTGGTCTGAAATTTCAACCAATTGTCTATCGCTCCATACTTATTTCCTTCTATAAAATGAAGATAAAAACGGCTATATTCATCAGCTAGACGATAGATTACGTCTTTTTTCTGATTAAAAATGGGCTGAACTTTCAAAATAAACGAACTTTCTTCTAAATCTTCTAAAACTCGATTTAGACTTCCGCCATCTGCCTGTTTGCTGATTTGGGCAATTTCGGTTCGAGTAAGCCCACTCCATTTTTGGGCTAATGCTTTGATTATGGCCACATGATTTTGATAATTATCAAACAAAGAAGCATAAACATCATCAAATTCAGTACGAAGTAAGCCAGTTTTTGTAAAACAAATTCGATGAATCGCTTGTGCAGCCGATTCGTCCGCTTTCAACTGATTCAAATAAAGTGGCACACCGCCCATACACATATAAATTTGGAGAATATCATAATCCGAAATGCCTTTATTGATGGTTTTAATAAACGTTTTTGTTTCAGCAAGCGTAAATGGTTCGAGATGAATCCTTTGTGTTACCCGATTGTGTAAGCCCCCACGATGTTGGATAATTTTCCGAACCATCCATGAAGTTGCCGACCCACTGATAACCACCAATAAATTTTGAGTTGAAGCCCAATCATTCCACCAATAAGCAAATTCTTCTAAAAAACCTGATTTCTGATGGTCAATCCAAGGGAATTCATCAAAAAATATGACCTTTTTTTTCTTCGTTTTACGTAAGCCTGACAGGTGTTTTTTCAATAAAGAAAACGCTTCATGCCAATTTTTGGGCTCATAAATTTCTGTCAAATTATTTGAAAATTCTAATAGTTTTTCCGAAAATTTTTTGAGTTGATTTTCCCTATTTGCGTGTTGAGTTCCAGTAAATTTGAATACAAAGTTGGTATCATAAATATTATTGATAAGGAAAGTTTTACCGACCCTTCTTCGGCCTGTAACCATCAATAAATCAGCATTTTGTGATACTAATAGCTGATTCATTTCCTTTTGTTCTTCAATTCTACCAATAATCATTTTATTCGTTTTTTTGTTCAACAAAGATAGAATTTAATTCATAAAACAAAAATTTAATTTGGCGGAATCTATATTTATTTACATAGATTCCGCCAAATTAAATCTAACAATTTTGAAATATAATTTGATTATTTTGACTGAAAAACTTGAAAGTAATGTTTGGATTCAACCTTGATGAGTCAATCTTGTCGTCAAATTGCCAAACAAACAGGTCTCAAGTCCAATATTAGGACAAAAATTTAAAACCAAAGCCTACAACTCCTCAAGGCGTTTGTAGTTTATACCCTACGCCATGCACTGTAATAATCTCAACACGGGCATCAGCTTGTAGTATTTTGCGAAGCCTCGACACAAACACATCTAGGCTTCGGCCTACCACTATGCCTTCGTCTTCCCAGACCGATTTCATAATAAAATCTCGCTCCAATAATTGGTTTTGATGGCTGGCAAAAATCTTTAACAATTTGGCCTCACGGTAGGTTAAAGTATGCTGATTATCAGGGCTATACAAAAGCAAATTATCAAAATCAAAGCTAAAATTTCCAAACAAAATGCGTTGTTCTGCAAGTTCTGACTTGGGTGTTATATCGGGCAAAACCTTCGTTTTTTGCCAATACAAAAAACCTAGCATCGTAAAGCTCAAAATGAGTGCAAGCACTGGCAAATTTGAATTTGGAACTGCTGGAAGGGACTCAAAACTAAGATTTAAAACATAACATTTTGGAGTTTGGCTACGGCCAACACAGGCTATTTCGTTTTTATTTTTATAGTCAAAAGAGTTATAGCCCAATTCCAGCACCTTGGTTGTGCAATCCAAAATCAAGACCTTATAATTTTGAGTAATACCTTGAATTTTGAGGGATTCGTCCAAGATTTTAGGCAGAGCGTCATAGTTAAAATTTTGACTAACCGTTACACTAAAATTCTGACTATCAGTGTGTTGAACAGGTGCTATTCGAGAAGTACTATCGCCAGCATTTTTGAGTAAAAGATGAGCCGTTCGTCGTAGGGCAAGGTTTACATGGCTTTCAAATGGCTCGGTATTAGGGTATAAAAGCCCTTTAACCCAAACAAAAGAAAGGCTAAAAAGGAGTACAAAAAATAATAAGGCTGATTTGAGCATTGTTGGCTAATTCATTATTTCGCTAAACATTTAGGTAAATGTATTTCATGATTTTGATAACGACATTAATATTTTGTTGATAATGATGCGTGGCACGCCTTGTTATCATAATAGTATAGGCGTGCCACGCATACCCGTATCATTTATT
>JAYWHL010000342.1:0-3008 GCA_043777715.1 Cytophagaceae bacterium
CTATCATTATAACCTAAATGAATTCAAGATTTTACCCGAAGAAGTTCTTGTTATCATCGGAGCCTTATTTATCGGCGTCTTTGCGGCGGCTTTACCTTCAATCGGAATCTATAAAATCAATATTTCTAAAACCTTGGCCGACGACTAATTTTATTTTTATTCAAATCAAAACTATTCACTAAATCAAAATTATTATGCTCAAAAAACTATTAACCTACCTTGCCATCGCTTTCGTTTTATTTATTGTTTTGGGAATACTATTAGCAAAATCTTCTTTTTCTGACGGAGATAGGGCTGGTACAATCTCAAAATTTAGCCATAAAGGTTATGTTTTCAAAACCTTTGAGGGAGAACTAAACGAAGGTGGTTTTTCGGGAAATACGGGAAACATGGTGCCAAGAATTTGGCTTTTTTCGGTTGATGAAGATAAAACCGAAGTAATGGCAAAGCTAAAAGATGCCTTAACCAATGGTAAAAGAGTGAGTTTACATTATGAAGAAAGATACGTAAGGTTTTTCTGGACTGGCGAAACTAAATATTTTATTACAGATGTAACTATCTCTAAATAAGGGGAATAGCATTAGATTAAAACTAGAAAAAGGCCAAAACTTTAGTTAAGTTTTGGCCTTTTTCTAAATCAAAATTGTTGTTTGAGTAGCTGGTTTGAGAGATGCATCTTGCCGTAATAAATTTTTTCGTTTCAAAAAATCTTTTAGGCTTTCCTCTTTTCCCTTTTTAGTTTTAAGATTCACTTCTATCGAACTTGGGTCGTTTACAACTTGTTTTACGGCCTTTAATGTTTTGAGTGCTTTACTAAAAAAACCACTTTCTACTTTTTCCAACTCTTGGACTTCGGTTGAGTCTTTTTTTATCTTGAAACTTAGTTTGAACTGTGCTTTTGTACTCAAACAAAAACCAGTTAAAAACAATATGAGTAGGTATTTCTTATTTTTCATGGTTAAATCTTTTGGCTAAGGTTTACGGAATCAGCTTCTACTTTTTAATATCTGTTTAGTTTCCTCTAGGTTAAAATCTAACCCCAAACGATATTGCGTTTACTTTTGGGCCTTTCCCAGTTTCAAAAACTTGATTCATGTCATAGTTGATGAATAAATCTGCTATATTTTTTAGTCCAAGTTCTGCTGAAACGCCATAGCGAGTATTATTCAAGAAAAAGCGATCTGTTACATTTTGTTTGTCTCCACTTTCTTCCGCTTTTGTTTTTGAATAACTCGTAATTCTGTAACCAACATAACCTCCCGCAGCCAAATGTGTAATGAATCCTTTTCTGAATTTGACGTCCAGCATGAGCGGAATGTTTACATAACTTGCCGTGAGTTTAGATTTTCTCAATTTTATTTGGCTTTCGGGAAAATCAACAGAACTTGGGTACTTGGTAATCACATTGTTGCCTTCAAACATAAAATTGTTCCAACTTACGCCAATACCTGTTTTGACGAAAAGAGCCACTGATTCGTTTTTAGTGATGAGGTTTTTGCGTTCAAATGTAAAAGCAAAGTAGCGTGAACCTATGGGATTGAGGTCATACAAATCGTCTGCAAATTTTGGTTGGTTGTAGTTTCCATTAAATCGGTTAAGCCCTAATGAGAAAACTAGATTTCTGTTATATTTCTTAACCCACGACTTTTCTTTTAAGGGTTTTGTCAATGAATCATTTTTTTGGGCATTGCTTGCAAACACCAATAGCAAAAGCGGAAGCAAAATTATCTTTTTCATGGTCGTAAAATTTTGTGATTATTTATAATTTGATTTACACTACAAAGATGTTTGCTTGCTTTGTTGGGTTTTTGTTTTGTTACAAAAGGCTCAAAAAAAGGATAAAAGCCATTAGTAGAAGACAAATGGATTGGAGGAATACTAAGGTGATACAACTTAGCTCTTATCTCCTATATTTTGTCTTATTCCATGTTTGTATAAACAATATTAACGTCTTCGTCTTCGTCTAACCTATCTATCAATTTATCAATGTCGGCAATTTGTTCTGGGGTATAGGTTTTGGTTTCGTTCGGAATACGTTCAAAGTCAGCCCCTAACAATTCATGGCCGTTCTCTTCTAAATATTTTTGGATTGCCCCAAACGCCGTAAATTCCCCATAAATGATGATTTGGTTGGTTTCATCGTCATAAAAAATTTCGTCTAAGCCCAAATCTATCAATTCTAGTTCGAGTTCATCAATATCAATGGCATCGGTTTTGGCGATTTTAAAGACGGATTTTCTTGAAAAAATAAAATCCAACATTCCTTGTGTTCCCACACTGCCGCCTGTTTTATTAAAATGACTTCTGATATTGGCAATCGACCGATTGGTATTGTCGGTGGTGCATTCAACCAAAATGGCCACACCGTGCGGGCCGTAGCCTTCATAAACCATTTCTTTATAATCAGGATTATCCTTTGTGTTGGACGAAGCCTTTTTTATGGCTCTATCCACGTTATCCTTGGGCATATTGGCGGCTTTTGCGTTTTGGATAATTGCCCTCAACTTGGAATTAGTATCAGGGTCTGGGCCTCCATTCTTAACTGCCAATACGATGTCTTTACCAATTCTTGTAAAAGTTTTGGCCATTTGGCCCCATCTTTTCATTTTGGTTGCTTTGCGATATTCAAAAGCTCTTCCCATTTGTAAAATTGTTTTTAATTAATAATTTTTAAAAATTGTGTCCAAACTCAAGATTAACCCACCTAAATAGGTAAATTGTATTGATGTAAGTAGCCCCACCTAAATCCTCCCCAGTAGGGAGGACTTATAAACTGCACGTTATCAGGTATTTATGAAAAAAGATAACAGAGATTATTTTGACAGGACTACTTAAATTTAAATCAATATGCTACATAAATATTAAAATCAAATTTAAAACTATGACCCCTCATTCTGAAACTCCCCCTAGCAATGGTATTATGATTGCTTCCTTTCTATTTTTTGTTGTAGCACTTTGGGGCTTTACCGACGTACTTACAGCGGCCTTTGGCACGCTTCTGATTGGAA
>JAYWHL010000343.1:0-3005 GCA_043777715.1 Cytophagaceae bacterium
TCAAGTGCTGCGGGAACGACTACCGCAAAGGCATTTGGGTATGATGGAAATGTGAAGGTGGAGGTGGTGGAGAAATACAAATATGATTATAAAATAGTGCCTGGGGCAATTTCTTCTGTTTTTGATAAACTGAAAGACTTGGATAATAAATTTGGGGAAACAGTGCGAAAAATGGGAACAGTAACAGGCTTAAAGCCGAGTTTCAAAATTGATATTGCTGGAACAGCCCAAAACAATGAAGTAGTGAGAGAGCGATTTTTGCAAGACGAAAAACAGGTAGGGGCAAGTGCCAAATTTGGGTTATCCTCAGCCAAAGACAACCCCATACCAGTGCTAAACTACCGAATCCCGTTTGTGGGCGAGATTGGGGGCTATTGGCGGGTGAATTTTGAGGTGTCTTTGGCGTACAATTACCTTTTTATTACCAAAAATGACCCTGCCAAAACAAAGACTGAGCGAATAGAAATACCCCTAAAAGCTACTGGCGGTTTAGAAATAGGGGCAAAAGTTGCCTTGTTGCAAGGAGTTGATGGCATTGATATTAGCGTAAAGGGCTACGGCAAAGGTGCAATTTATTCGCAGGGGCGTTATACACCTTCAAGGCAAGAATTTGATTATGAAATAGGCTTTGAGGCAGTAGTGGGTGGGTTTTCTGGTACTATTAAAGCAGGGGGTTACACTGTATTTGATCAAAAAGTAGAGGTGTTACTTTTGGATAAAAATAAATGGTACTACAAGCAAGGTTTAAAAATTGATTTACCATGAAAAAATCACATAATAATACTTCATGGTATAGAGGCTGGTTTTTATGCTTCTGCCCATTTCTGTATTTTTCTTACGGGATATTTCAAAATATTTATAAAGTGTACTTTTATGAAATAGAATATAAAATTGTTACGACAAATATTGCAATTGATAATTCAATTGCAGATTCAGCTGGAGATGTCTATTCTTATTCAACACTTATCAATCAAAAAGAGGTACAACTTGAAACGTTCAAAAGTGACGTTGCGGAAAATTATCTTTCAAATAAATGGTGTTACGCCCACCCAGAATTGTCTAATGCGGGTATTGGGGAAACCTCTGCTGAAATTGCAGAAAAAGCAAAGATTAAAGTATGGTATCACCCAAAATCCTCTATTGCTTATGTGATTTCCGAACCAAAATATGAAAAGGAATTTCCAGCCAATGAAATCATTTGGCGAAACCTCAAATGGTTTTTTGGTTTTACTATTCCGCCGTTTTACTTTTTTTGCAGGTGGATAATTGAGTGGTTACGAGTGATTTGGTTCAAGCAAAAGCTAAGAAAAGAAGATGAAAACAGTATTTAAATTATGCCTATTTGTATGGGTAACCAGTTCAAATGCCCAAAGCCCGACCCGAGTAATACTGAGTTCTGGTTCAGTAAATAATTACCAATACGAGCTGTTTTCAACCAAGAAAACCATAAATCCCATTTATACCGATTTATCGCAAGTTAAGAACGAAAGCATCGAAAGGTTGATGAGCAGTATTTTGTGTGCTAATAATCAAGCATGGGTAAATTTCAATACGTTGGGTGGGGCAAAAAATGCCGAGCAAAAAACGCCAACCGATTTTGATAGAATTAGCAATCGTAATAACGAAAAAACCTATTTTGAGCTTATTAGTAAACTGAGTTTTGAATCGGCAGGGCAATACTTGACAATTATCAAATTTCGTTTGTATCTTGAACAATACCCGAAAGGTATATCAGGGGCATATCAACTTCAAAAAGTGGGTGATAGGTGGTTCAAAATATCAAGAAGCGACTTATCGAATATGGCCTTGATGATGGTATTTTTTAAAGCGGATATTCTGAGAGATATTATTGCAGGTAAAAAAACGACAAAATTGCTAACAGACGAACTAATTGCGAAGGTGTACGATCAAAACGGATTGGATATTCAAAAATTATACAAAGAATTTACCTCATGGGAGAACGACAAAACAAAGGCCGATTATTTTTTAGAGCCTACTGGTTGGTAGGTATTTGGTTATGTGGTTTTCTGTCTTTTGGGCAAAAAATGACAAAGAGCGTTCATTTACAAAACACCTTTTATACGGAAATTAGCTCATTGGAAGAAACGCAACAAATTGTTATTAACAGTAACACGCAAGCAAAATGTGACACACTAACAGGGGTGTTGCAGCCACTCTATTTGACGACTGTTAGCAATGAAACGACAAGCGTATTTTGGAGTGTGAAGGCGTACCTAAATTTTGATTATGAAGACGGTACGCTTTGCATTGCAAAAATAGCTAAAATGCAAGACACGTTGGTGCTTGGAAATGAGGTTTTTACCTTTTTTAAAACCGACGGATGCTGGCAAGAGAGAAAACTTGATAACTTAGCCAATATCCGCTATGCCATACAAGTCTTAAAACCCGATAGTTTTTGGGCATTTTACAACCAAGACAAAAGTGATTTTTCAGAAATAGATGCCATCAAAACCCGTTTCAAAGACGCTGAGGGCATTTTGGATATTGACAAACTGGGAGCTTACCTCCAAGCCAAACCCGCAGTATTGTCTAAATACTGTGATTTTTAGTGGACATTACCTAACCTTAAAAACAAGTCTTATTGATGAAACACTGCTACCTTTTTGCGTGGCTGATAGGAGTGCTGGGCGCATCAGCAACCCCCACTCTGAGCCAGAACCTCGAACAACTCAAAAAGCCTAAAGAACTGCTCAAAGGCAAAGGCATCAGCATCAAGGGTAGTTTAAGTTTGAGCAATCGCTATTACAACCCTTTTGGCAGTGTTAGACGGCAGGTTACGAGCGTAAATATTCTAACTGGCCAATTAACGGTTGATATACTGGGACAAGTTAAAATGCCCATCTCTTTTGCTTTCTCTGACCGAGAAAAGAGCTTTTCGGGAGGCCAAGCTCAGTTTCCGCTTGCCCAGTCGTTCAATCGTTTTACGCTCAAACCCACATACAAAGGGCATACCCTCCATATTGGAACGGGTATCCTTAACTTTT
>JAYWHL010000344.1:0-2999 GCA_043777715.1 Cytophagaceae bacterium
ATTTATTATGACCTCAACAAAGCCGACATCAGGCAAGATGCTGCTTTAGAACTCGACAAAGTAGTACAGATTTTGAAAGACAATCAAAACATAAAACTAGAGCTTGGCTCGCATACAGACGCACGGGCGAGTTTTAAATTCAACGTGGATTTATCACAACGCAGGGCAAATTCGGCAGTACAATATATTATTTCCAGAGGTGTAGCTGGCGATAGAATTACCGCAAAAGGCTATGGCGAAACCCAGTTAGTAAACCGTTGTGCCGATGGCGTGGAGTGTAGCGAAGAAGAACATCAGCAAAATAGAAGAACCGAATTTAAGGTATTGGGAGTGGAATAATATCAATGCTCGTTTTTTTAAACCATCAAGCATAAAAATGGTTAGAATAATGATAAACAAACCTCAAATTTTTATATCATTGGCTTCGTAGCTATTGACGATTATATTTACTAACACTACCAAATGCTTTCACTCTATACACAAACGGCACAAGAATGCAGTAAACTCATTACCGAACGTTACAGTACGTCGTTTACGCTTGGCATCAAAACTTTAGATACAAAATACCATATTCCAGTTTTTTCTATTTACGGTTTTGTGCGTTATGCTGACGAAATTGTAGATACTTTCTACGATTATGACCAACAAAGCCTTTTGAGCCGTTTCAAGGCCGAAACCTACACCGCCATTGCCGAGGGCATTAGCCTAAATCCTGTGTTGCATTCGTTTCAATTAGTGGTAAATAAATTTAAAATTGAGCATGAATTAATCGACGCCTTTTTACATAGCATGGAAATGGATTTGTACGAAAAAGATTATACTCAAACAGGATATGAAGAATATATTTACGGCTCGGCAGAGGTGGTTGGCCTGATGTGTTTAAGGGTATTTTGCGAAGGAAATGAATCTGAATATCAGCGACTTAAAGGCGATGCCCGCAAACTTGGGGCGGCGTTTCAGAAAGTGAATTTTTTGAGAGATTTGAAAAGTGATTTTCAAGAAAGGGGCAGGGTTTATTTCCCAGGGGTTGATTTTACTGACTTTAATAGCTCGTCTAAACAATTGATAGAAGCCGACATTCAAGCCGATTTTGATGCAGGTTACAGAGGCATCAAAGCATTGCCCAAAGATGCTAAAATGGGCGTTTACCTTGCCTATAAATATTACCTAAAGTTGTTTGATAAAATCAAAAATTTACCAGCTACGCAAATCCAAGAAGAACGAATCAGAGTTCCAGACTATCAGAAAATGATATTACTCGGCCAAACTTTGATAAAAAATCGGCTTAATTTGCTTTGAAAAAACCCAAAACCATAAAATCAGCACCGTAACTGATAAATCCTCAAAGCCATGCCCATCAAAACGCTGCTGTTCCGCTCCTTGGTATATACCTTGGCTATGTGGCTGATTTGGCTGTTACTCAACCATATTTTGACAGGCCAAGTTTGGGAAGGAATGCTTATCAGCAAATCGGCTCTTGTGGTAGAATATTGTGAATTTAACCACACCAATCGGTTTTTTCATCAGTCCAGCAACACTTATTCTAACCTCATTTATTTTTTTCTAGGCGTATTGA
Source organism: Cytophagaceae bacterium (assembly GCA_043777715.1). GTDB lineage: Bacteria > Bacteroidota > Bacteroidia > Cytophagales > Spirosomataceae > JAYWHL01. The sequence goes on from JAYWHL010000344.1 coordinate 1,577, forward strand.
TTTGCCACATCGCCCAGTACGATTACCAAAATTCTAAGCTAGAAAATGTAAGCAAATTACAACGTTTTCCGATGTTGTCTGCCCTGATGGGCTTTTGCTTTGTTTATCTTAGTTTTGGAAGTGCGTTTTTTCACGCATCGCTCACTTGGCTTGGCCAACGTATAGACATGAATGGCACTTACAGCATCAGCATCACACTTTTAGGCATTGGTTTATACCATATTTTGTATAAATCAGAACCCGCTAAACGAATCAAAAAGTACTGGATTTTTACTTTAGTTTTCATTATTTTGGCTTTTGTTCAAATTCATTTGTGGGTGTCTAGTAGTTTACTAATACCGATTTTGGTACTTTTTCAACTAATTTTTATTTTGCTTTACTATTTTATAAACAAGCAAAAAAACTCACTCTTTTTGGGAATTTTTAGTTTCGTATTATTAGTTATCGCTTTGAAAATCAGAACCTTAGACGTTCAAAAAATTGGTTGTAATCCACATTCTTTTTTTCAAGGCCACTCTGTTTGGCATTTACTCACGGGATTGAGTAGTTTTTGTAGCTATTGTTTTTACAGGTTTTCAAAACAAATTAAATTACCGATTGTCTAATCTTTTTATCATTCAAAAAAATGCAAAAACAGCTTTATCAGTACCTTTTTGGCAACGAAGTTTTATATGATATAAAAGATACCATTATTGACGAAATCACCACAAACACCGTAATCACACAGTCCGATATTAGCCCAATACAAAATCAAATATCTGAAAATCAAGAAATTATCAAAGAAGAAAGACCCATTTTTATAAACCAATCAAAAGTTTTGATTTTGGTGGAGCAAATGAGTGAAGGCGAAAAAGAATTATTAGGAAAAATACTAAAGGCCGTGAGTTTGGGGCTTGACGGGGTAGATATTTTGATTTTGAAAGACATGGAATCCAAAAATTTTGAGCCTGTTTTAAAACAAAAAGCCATTCATCATTTCATAACTTTTGGCGTTGCTTTACAAAAACTAAAATTAGAAATATTGCTTGTCCCCTATCAAATCAAAAAATTAGGAGGAATCAATTTTATGTATTCAGATTCGTTGGCGATTATTGAGCAAGATAAAGCCAAAAAAATTGCATTATGGAATAGTTTAAAAACGATGTTTGGCCTTTGACATAGAAGCTGTTTAAACTTATTTCTTTCCGCCAAAATTGGCTCTTTTTCAACTAGACTTTAGCTTTTTTATCGACCGTAGCGATGCTACGCTCTCAAAAAAACCTTTGCCTAGTCAAAAAATAGCCTAATTTTGCCCTAAAATTAAAAGTTTAAACAGCTTCATAAACAAAAAATGATACTTAAAAACACAAAGATTCTATTGTTTTGGTTGCTAAGTTGTAGTTATTTAATGGCTCAAAATCCAAAAGAAGATTTAAAACTTAAA
>JAYWHL010000345.1:0-2995 GCA_043777715.1 Cytophagaceae bacterium
TAGTTCATATCGTGAATACCTTTCATTTCGTGGGCATCTGGATTGATACTTATCATCACGCCTTTTTCTAAACAATACGGAATCCACCGCCAATCTATATCCAGCCTATACGGACTGGCGTTGAGTTCAATCACAACATTATTGGCCGCACAAGCATCTATTACTTTTTTATGATTAATAGGATACCCTTCTCTGGTCAATAAAACTCGACCAGTCGGGTGTCCCAAAATCGTGGTATAGGGATTTTCAATGGCTTTAATAACCCTAGACATGGCTTTTTCTTCATTCATTTTAAGGTTTGAATGCACAGAAGCAACCACATAATCAAAATGTTTTAGTACGTCAGCATCATAATCAAGGTTTCCGTCTCCTAAAATATCGGCCTCAATCCCTTTCAATATTCTGAAATTTTGGTAGCTTTTGTTGATTTCATCTATTTCCTTGAACTGTTCAAAAACTTTTTCTTCGCTCAAACCTTTAGCATAAGTTGCTGATTTTGAATGATCTGCAATTCCAAAATATTCATAGCCATTACTCAAACAATAATCAGCCATAAGTTTTAAAGTATGTTGCCCGTCCGAATACGTAGAATGATTGTGAAGAACGCCTTTCAAATCCTCGGTCTGAATCAAATCATCTATATTATAATGCTTAAACCATTCAAATTCGCCAACGCCTTCTCTTCTCGACGGAATAATAAAAGGTAAACCAATTTGTTGATAAAATTCAAAATCGTTTTCAAACTTTAAACTTTTCGTTTTGGATAAAAGTGTAGAACCACCAAAATTAAAGGCTAAATGTACCTCTGTGGCGTTATAAATCAATTTGTTTTGTTCAAAATCAATTGGCTTAGAAGCAATTATTTCGATTGGAATATGACTCCCCACTACACAACCCCGCCATATAAACGGGCTAGAGTCTGCTATTGTTTGAACTAAAAAATCTAGGTTTTGTAGTTTAGATTGGATTTGTATTGGGAAATCAGATTTTATCAAAAATTGTATTAAATCAACAACTTGCGATTTTCTTGGAATCTGACCAACAATTTCTATATCTTCATCAAAATATCCCTTCAATTTTATCAAAATTTCATTAGCAAAAACCTCCGCTTTATCCATTCTCAATTTAGAGGCATTGAGCTGATTAAACAAAATTGATTCGATAATTGCCGCTTGAATCTTCTCGCCAAAACCTTTCAATTTGGCAACTTCTCCATTTTGGCAAGCCAGTAACAATTCTCTAGTGTCGGTAATGTTCAATTCTGTCCAAATCAGTCTAATTTTTTTAGAGCCAATTCCCTTAATCTTAAACATTTCAATTACTCCTTCGGGAGTTTTGACTATCAATTCATTAAGTTCGGTTAGTTGGCCTGTTTTAACAATTTCCTCAATTTTAACGGCCATACTTTTACCAACACCCTGTAAACCAGCAAGTTCGGCAACGGTAAGTAAGGCTAATTCTTGGGTTACTTTATCAAGATTATAGGCAGCTATGGAATAATTTTTGATTTTAAACTCATTTTCGGCGTGAAGTTCCAAGAGTTTAGTAGTAAGTTCTATGATTTCAACAATTTCTGAATTTGACATAGTTTGAGGAGAATGGTATTTTTATTTTTGGTGTTTTTGACTCAATTAATGCTGTTAAAATCATATTACAAATTTAATTTATAATTTCAAAGAAAACACTGTCTCATAAAACATTAGGTTTATGGCATACAGAGTATAAACTTCCATAAGTAAAATTTGGGGTTTGATTTAGTAACGGCATTCCAAGTGAGGATACCTTGGATAGTGTATTTAAGTTGGACTCTAACAAAGAGCTAGAAAAATATTTTCAATCTGTTTTGCGGAGATTTATCTCTTGAAAATAGAGTCGTTAAACGCCTTTACCTACCGCCCCAATTCTCTTTCAAATTGTATTAAAGTTCCTTTGAGGTCTTTGTCGGTTGCAATGGTGTCGGTGATAGACTGAATAGAGTGAATGACGGTGCTGTGGTCTCGGCCTCCAAAATGCCAGCCGATAGATTTTAGTGAAAGGTCTGTAAATTCTTTGGCCAAATACATTGCCATTTGTCGGGGTAAAACGATTTCTTTTTGGCGGCCTTTTCCTTTTACCAACTCTTTTGAAACTTTGTAATACTCCACTACCATATCAATAATCGTTTCGATGGTTACTTCTTTGCCTGTGTCTTCAACAATGTTTTTCAAAACAGATTTTGCCAAATCCAAACTGATGTGGCTGCGGTTCAGCGAGGCATGGGCCATTAAACTTATGATAACACCTTCTAATTCTCTGACGTTTGTATTTACGCTATGTGCCAAATATTCAATTACTTGGTACTCTATTTCGATACCATCGGCTTGAAGTTTTTTTAAGATAATGGCAATCCGAGTTTCAAAATCGGGGGTTTGTAAATCGGCGGTTAGGCCCCATTTAAACCTCGACAAAAGGCGGTCTTCTAGGCCAGTTAGTTCTCTTGGTGGCCGGTCGGAGGTCATGATTATTTGCTTACCAGACTGGTGCAAATGGTTGAAAATATGAAAGAAAATCTCTTGGGTTCTTTCTTTTTTCTCGAAAAACTGCACATCGTCAATAATCAAAACATCGATGTGCATATAAAAATTCGTAAATGCCTGAACGCTGTTTTCTTGAATGGCTTTGATAAACTGGTTCGTGAATTTTTCGGAGGTTACATATAAAACGAATTTGTTTTGAAAATTTTGTTTTATGAAATTACCAATGCTTTGTACCACGTGCGTTTTGCCCAGTCCAACGCCTCCATAAATCATCAAAGGATTAAACGATGTTGAACCAGGTTTGTTGGCCACGGCAAAACCCGCCGAACGTGCCAAACGGTTGCATTCGCCCTCAATAAAATTATCGAATGTATAATGAGGATTAAGGTAGGAGTCAAGTGCCAGAGAATCAAGGTCTTTCATCAAGAATGGACTCTTATAAATATCTGGTTCAGCCGTTTTTTGTTGAGCAAACTGAT
>JAYWHL010000346.1:0-8281 GCA_043777715.1 Cytophagaceae bacterium
GTAATTCGTAAAACATCGAGCGACAAAATCTCTACATTTCTATACAGTTTATGAATCTGATGTTTGATGATGTCTTCTATGGGCAGAAACAAAATATTGTCGGCTTCTTCGATTACATAAAACCTTGGCAAATTTTGTGGAACTTGAACAAAAGACAGTTTTTTACCTTTTTCTGCTTCTTCGCCCGTATTGGTTTTGGTTACCACCCCAAAGGTTAGGGTTTTGGTAATGATGGTCGGGAAGGTATGGGTTTGGTCAAAAACCATTGGCGTAAGCATCGGGTAAATCGTTTTATCAAAATACTTAATGGCCTTGGCTTGGTGGGCTTCGTCGAGGTCGGCTAATGAAACAATCAGGCAACGATTTTCTGGAAAAAGAGGACGTAATTCTTCTACAAAATAGTTGTTTAATTGCTTAAAAAAGTGCTGTGCCGTTCCCATAAGGGCTTTTTGGAAGGGAATCTCCCGCAAACCCGAATAGTCGGTTCGTTCTTTCTTATAGTCAAGATAGTTATAAAGCGAGCCAACCCTAATGGCAAAAAACTCGTCAAGATTTGAGGCCGTAATGGCCATAAACTTGAGGCGTTCAAACAAGCTACGGTTGGTGTTGCGGGCTTGGTCTAGCACTCGCTCATCGAATTTTAACCAAGACAAATCCCTACTAATGTAGTTAGATTGGTCGATGGTGTGGTAGGTTCTGGTTTGTATTTTTTCCATACGTTGTTGCTCCTTTGGGCTTGGCGAAGCATTAAAAAGGTCGGAAAAAAAAGAAAAAAGCCCCTTGAAAAGAGAGCTTTTCCTTTTTTTAAGATAATATGGCTGACGAAAACGGGTCATAACGCATTAATTCTCGCTTTTTACTTGCTGCATCACCGATTGATATTTTTCGGTTTCGTTCTTGATATATGCCTCAAGTTGTTGGTTGAAAATTTCTTTTTCTTCTTCTGTCAAACTGGCGTAATAGCCTTTTAGTTCTTGGTTAATGGCCAGTCGCTCGTTGAGGTCTTTGGCATTAATTGAGCGATAATGGTACTTTTTGAAATCGAACATAAAATAATTGTGATGGGGTACGAAAGATGAATTGAAATACTTAATTCACTTTTTTTCAGTCCTAAAAAGCAAAAATTTCTTGCCTTACAAATTTCATAATTACCTGATGTGGTATATCAATTGGGTTTTCAAAATGACAATTCAGTGCGTCAATTATCATCTCTTTTAGTTCCTCTACTGTATCAGCCTGAGTTACAATATGTTCATTTTGGTCGGTATATGCTTGTGCAACATATCCACCATCTTCAAAATCTTCTTCAACTTCAAAGGTTATTGTTGTCATACAAGTTATAGTTTTTCCATATTATGTTACACACAGAATGTCATTACCCTTTTCCGTGGTTGGTGGCTCACCAACCACCTTTGCGAAAGCAATTTTCGCAAGCAAAATACAGGTCTATGTGCCACAGACCTTGGGGAAAAATCATTCATTACCTGTTTCTATGTAAAGATTTAGGCTATCTATATCAGTTGTGTTTTGCGATGGGTTTAAATACTTATTGGGTACATAGATAACTCTGCCATTATGAAAGTACGTTTCAGAGCCGTTTTTATCAACGTAGTTTACTTTGCCTTTATCAATCTTTACGGATGTGAACTGAACATGGTTATTAGGCCCAAAAGATTGAACATACAGTACTCCACCATTTTCGGTTATGCCTCTTACTTTAAATTTAATAAAAGTACCTTTTAATTTGAATTGGAAGGCATACGGAATTTTGGTTTTAATTGTATGTGTAACTACTCTGTCAGTTGCAGAGGTATCTTCTTCGGAAGGAGTATCAGTCCTACAGGAAATCAAACCATAAAAAAGTAAAAGAACAAATGGTGTATATTTTTTCATTTTGTCGTTGTTATTTATTTGCTTCATAGACCTAGGGTCTTCTCCCATCTCCGTTGGTTGGTACTAATGAAGCATTATTGCCTAATTGAGGTTCGTTCGGATTCAATCTTAGCCCCTGTCCATTCCCTATTGCGGTAAGTATATCTTCATATATAGAATAAGGAAATGCCAAATAAAGTGGATTATTTAATGCAATAGTTATACCTAATTCATTATTGTGTAAATCCATTGTATGCTGATTACTACTTCCTGGCCCATATTCGTGAATGATGCCCAATTCTCTTGCAGCACTCGCCCCCCAAGAAAATGTATTTAATGCAAGCCAATAAGCATGTTTAAAAGCATTAGCATTGGTATTATCGTCAATAAAGTTACTGTATTTTGCATTAACCATCGCTTCGGTAGTTCTTGTATTAACGAAGGCACTAGGAATTCTATCGGGGTGCAAAATAAACCAATCCTTTTCAGCTTGGGTTAGAAAATCCAAAAAGTCTGCGTAGGTAGCATCATTTAGATAGTCATTGAAGGTAGGACTTGTGTTACCGCCGCTATTGGTACAAAGAGGGTCGTTCGGAAACATAATACAGTCGAGTGGGTCATTGTTCCCTCCACTGTTATCATCAACCCAAGAACAAGTTTCTCCATACTCTGTGGTAGTGTTAGTATATATCCATTCCCCGTTAATCATTTGAAACCAGTCCGTATCCTGACTCCACTGTTCGCAAACATAGGTGCTACTTGTCCTTGCATTTCTCTTGTCGCTTACCTTAGAAATATTAGAACGCTTTGATATTTTACCATTTTTTATGTTCCAAATCCTAATATTAGGCTCGCCTACTTTTTGTAATGAAACATTCCCATCAAAATTAGTAGAAAGAACATTTTCAGAATTAATCTTTTTAATTTCTCCTTTAAAGCTAGATGAGGGTAAGTATTTAATAATGAAAACCTCAAATTTAGCCCCACTGGTGGTTATCAATAATCTTTCTCTACCTTGATTTTTGAAAATATCTTTTCCAACTTTCGGTCGAGGTAACTTACTATTCAGTGTATATGGAACTTCAACAAAATTCTTTAATCTAACTGCATTTTCCCAAAGCGGTATGATACCGTAGTTCTCAAAGTCAAACTTTTCGTTACCACTTTTTACTTTAGCTGGCGAGAACAAAGTTTGTTCTTTGGTCAAATCATCAAGTTCTTGACTACAAGATAAGATAAAGAGTAGTATTAGCGAAGCTAATAATTTGGAAATAGCTTTTAATTTCATGATTCTAGTGTTTAATGATTGAATTTATGTGAGTAATTATTGAGAAACACAATTGATAAATCGGAAAAAGCAAATTGTTTACCATGATAGTTTTTACCGTAAGGAAAAAACTGTTTGTTTTGCCAATTTTGTATTTGCGATAATGGCTTAGTAAAACCGAAATTATATGCAGATGCATAAAGTCTTATTTGATATTCTTTGTTGGCAAAAGGAACAACTTTAAATATATCACTTGCTACAATCCAATAAGCGTACAAGTAGTTCAATTGCCACTCAACTGATTCTAGTCTTTTAATACGAGCCAACCTACTATTCCTTTCAGACAAATGATTCAATAGAATTAGATTCAAATCTGGATGTTTCTTTGTCAGTTTGTGTGTCTGAATATAGGTTTCTAGACTTTCAACAAATGAAGGCTTCATCTGAAAAATACCGATAGACAAATCCATTGATTTTGAGCCATATTCTACATATAACGTTCTATCAACTGAGCTTTCAATCATATCTTGAAATTCATTCCACCTAATAATTTCAGGAAAAGCAATGCTCAAGACCTCTCCTATTTCAATATCTTTAATCGTTAATTGCTTCTTGATTAAAGAATTATTTTCTTCAAGAACTTTAACTGCTTTCTCTAATTCGGGCTTTAACATCAGCAAGTCTAATGTGTATTTATCTTGCGTAAAAGTATATCTTCGGCTCACATCACCAGAACATAGTATTAAGGTTAAAACCATGACAAGCAACGTAAAAGAATACTTCAACATTTTTCTTTACAGGTTGATGATTAGATAGTAAGTAGCGATTTGTTGATACTTTTGCTTATTTAATGCCTTTACTTTTAGCTTATCCTCTCTATTAATTTTCCTTAAACTAGGCTTAATCTTTAAGTCCAAAATATTAAGCCTAGTTTAAAACTTTGTCGGTGTTGGCATCATTACCCATTAAATATCTATCTTAGCATACTTCGCATTTTTTTCGATAAATTCTCTCCGTGGCGCCACTTCGTCGCCCATCAGCATCGAGAAAAGGTGGTCGGCCTCTACTGCCGACTCTATCGTTACACGTTTCAGCGTGCGAGTATCGGGGTTCATGGTTGTTTCCCACAATTGTTCGGCGTTCATTTCGCCCAAACCCTTATATCGTTGCACATTCACAGAATCGTCTTTGCCACCGCCAATTTCTTTGATGGCTTGGTCTCGTTGGGTTTCTGTCCAAGTGTATCGCATTTGCTGGCCTTTTTTTACCTGATACAATGGCGGTTGGGCAATATACACATAACCACTCTCCACGAGGGCTTTCATGTATCTAAAGAAAAACGTTAAAATCAATGTACGAATATGACTACCGTCCACGTCGGCATCGGTCATAATAATTACTTTGTGGTAGCGTAGTTTGTCCATATTCAAAGCCCGTTCGTCTCCGTCTTTTCCAAACTGCACGCCCAAAGCCGTAATCATATTCTTAATTTCTTCGTTTTCATAAATCCGATATTCTTGGGCTTTTTCAACGTTCAAAATCTTACCTCTTAGGGGCAAAATGGCCTGTGTGGCACGGTTGCGGCCTTGCTTGGCTGTACCGCCTGCCGAGTCTCCCTCTACTAGGTATAATTCACAGATTTTAGCATCAGATTCTGAGCAATCGGCTAGTTTTCCTGGCAAAGAATTTCCGCCCAAAATGGTTTTTCGTTGCACCATCTCACGGGCTTTGCGGGCAGCGTGGCGGGCTTGGGCTGCCAAAATCACTTTGGCAACTATTTGGCGAGCTTCTTTGGGGTGTTCTTCTAGCCAAGTTTCTAGCATATCGCTCATACAAGAACTCACCGCCCCTGATACTTCGCCATTGCCGAGTTTGGTTTTGGTTTGGCCTTCAAACTGTGGTTCGGCCACTTTCACCGAAATCACGGCCGTTAGTCCTTCCCGAAAATCGTCGCCAGCGATGTCTATTTTTAGTTTTTCTAATGCCCCCGACTTGTCAGCGTAGTTTTTGAGGGTACGGGTTAGGGCACCTCTAAAACCCGCCACGTGCGTACCGCCTTCTATGGTGTTGATGTTGTTTACATAAGAAATCACGTTTTCTGAATACGAAGTATTATACAAAAGGGCTACTTGCACAGGAACGCCATTTTTTTCGCCTTCCATATAAATAGGTTCTGGCAAAAGGGGTTCACGGCTGGCGTCTAGGTACTTTACAAATTCTATCAAACCACCTTCTGAATAAAATATTTCGCTTTTGGGTTCGCCATCGGCATCAAGGTCTCTCAAATCTTTAAGATGAATGGTAATGCCTTTGTTCAAAAACGAAAGTTCTCTTAATCGCCCAGCCACGGTTTCGTACTTGTATTCTGTTACCGTAAAAATACTTTCATCGGGTTTGAAAGTTACCGACGTTCCTGTGCGGTCGAGGGACTCGCCAACCACTTTTACTGGATATTGCGGAACGCCAATTTTATATTCTTGTTGAAAAATCTTTCCTTCTCTGTAAACATTTACTTTAAGGTCGGTTGAGAGGGCGTTTACACACGATACCCCCACACCGTGCAATCCTCCTGATACTTTGTAGGTATCTTTATCAAACTTTCCGCCTGCGTGCAGTACCGTCATTACTACCTCCAAAGCCGAGCGTTTTTCTTTGGTGTGCATTCCCGTTGGAATCCCCCGCCCGTTGTCTTCAACCGTTACCGAATTGTTTGTATTGATGGCAACAAAAATAGTGTCGCAATGGCCTGCCAAGGCTTCGTCTATCGAGTTATCTACTACTTCCCAAATCAGGTGATGCAAGCCTTTAAAGCCTGTGTCGCCGATATACATTGAGGGTCGTTTTCTTACGGCTTCCAAGCCTTCTAAAACCTGAATATTATCAGCACCATAATTGCTTCTATCTTCGTCCGAATCCAAAACTTCTGTTGTCATACTGGTTTTTGTTAAATAAGAATGGCTTGGGGTTCTTCAAAACAAAGAATTTTTTGGCCATATTTAGAACGTAAAAATACAACTTTTTCGGCAAAAGACTGCAAATTTTTAGGGATAAACTCGATTTTAAGGCTCCGAATTTTTTCTTTTCAAAAACATAGCCACACGTTTTCTTGTTTTGAATAACAAAGCAAAAGCGTTAGTTTTGTGAAAAATCGTTTGGCAGAACATCTTTCTGATGCTTTACTACTCTTGATTGATAGACATTTACATAAACTATTTTCCATTATATTTTCGATGAATATTCTCAAAAACAATCACGTTTTACTGGCCTCTGGGCTTATTGTTGTGGCTGGCTTGAGCCGTTTAGCACCACACCCTGGCAATTTTACTGCCGTAGGAGCAATGGCTATTTTTGCGGGAAATGTATTGCCAAAGCGGTGGTCGTTTGTGTTGCCTATTTTGGCACTTTGGCTCAGCGATTTGTTGCTCAATAATATCATTTATCGTGAATATTACCCCACGTTTTCGCTTATTCCTAGCACACTCTTGGTTACTTATTTGCCCATGTTACTGGTTTGGGGTATGAGCAATTTAACCTTAAAAACAGCCAAACCTTCAAGTATTATGGCCACAAGTTTGCTTGGCTCTGTTTTGTTCTTTTTGGTATCGAATTTCTTTGTTTGGGCGGGGGCTTCGCACGTTTACTCACCCAATTTTAGTGGGCTAATGGTTTGTTATACAGCAGGTTTACCATTTTTATTAAATCAAATAGCTGGCGATTTATTTTTCTGTGGTTTATTGTTTGGAATGTATAGTTTTGCTCAAAATCGTTTGCAGTTGGCTAAGGTTTAGTCAATAATCTCTAAGCAATGTGGCAAATCTTTGAGGCTTGAAATAAGTTGCTGTTGGTACTTTTTACTTAACATTTCTTATCAAAAAGTAAGTATTCTAAAAGCACTTATTTTTCAAATTTCTTCATACCTTTGTACTACTATTAACACATTGCAAAAGTGTAATACCAACAAGTTGTTTTTCTTAACCAACTAAAAACATGAATAATCTTTTTGAGGAGTTGAAAAAGTATTTTGAGATGAGTTCTCCAGAGAAAGTACTGGAAGATTGGTCAAAAAGTGCTGAATTCGACAAAATAAGCCCTACCGTAGATGAGTTTATACACACTACCCAACAATATATCCAAATACGTTCCGAAGAACCCCTAGAAGTTTGTTCAGTAGGAAATAGCAAATACAACCTGAAGTTTACTTCGGGTTTTTTTATGTTTAACAAAAATATATCAATATGCAAAAAGCAGCTTTTTCAATCATAAATTATCAATTTGACAAAGTTCAAATAGATTTAAATAATCATCATTCAAGTACAGATTTAGCCTTAGCGTTCGAGACAAAAGGCATTTTTGATTCAAATTCAAGTGTATTTGAATTACGGTTTGTTGTTAAAGTTTCGAGCAAAGAAACAGAAAACCCTTTTGCTGAAATTAGTTGTAAAGGTAATTTTAAGTTAGAAGATGTATCTAGCCTTGAGGATATTCCAGAATTTTTTTATAGAAATAGTATAGCCATTCTATTTCCTTATGTTCGTGCATATTTGAGTTTGGTAACGACCCAAGCCAATGTGCCAGGCATTATTTTGCCAACACTAAATCTATCAAACTTAGAATCAGAATTAAGAAACAATACAACAACTAAATAACCATAAGTTGGCAATCAAATTTGTATTTCAAACCCTTGAAGATAAAGATAACCCTCATTATGTTGAAAAAAATGGGCCTTTTCTTTGCAATAGAAAAAATGCTTGGCTAGGTAATGGCTATTATTTTTGGGATTCCTTTATCGAAAATGCTCATTGGTGGGGTAGAGAAGGGGCAAGATATACAAATGGTTATTTTATTTGTAAAGCAAAGTGTGATTTTGATGAAACCACCTGCTTTAATTTAATTGATAATCCCGAACATTTTCAATTGTTTAATGATATCAAAAAATTGATGGAAGAAAAGGGCTTGTATGTAACAAATCAAACGACAGTCGCTAGAATCATAACGCACATTAAGGATACACTTAACCTATTCAAATACCAAGCCATTAGAGCCTATGGGGTAAATAGCAAATCGCAGCATTCACGTTACAGCAATAGAACAATTTTTGACCAACATCACCATACAAAGTATTTGGACTCATCACCAGCCATT
>JAYWHL010000347.1:0-8260 GCA_043777715.1 Cytophagaceae bacterium
TTGCCAAACGTAATTTTTAGTCCCCACGTGGCTGGTTGGACACACGAAAGTTATGTTAGGATTAATGAGGTTTTGGTAGAAAAAATAGTTCAACTATAATTTATACGGAAATTCATTTTAAACAACCAAGACTGAAAGACACCAAGAAATTAAAGTACTCAATTTCAATAACTTAGCAACTTCGTGCCTTAGTGGCTTTTTTTAATTCCGTATTAATCATTGAAGAACCGAAAAAATCAAAAATTTACGCTAAAAAGGAAGGCTTCACTTCAAAACAAACCTCCCTTTGAACAATCAAAAATAGATGTTGTACCCCCAAAATATTGAACAAAAATTAGGTTTCGACCGAATCCGTGAATTGCTTAAAGAGGCTTGTATGAGTACTTTAGGCAGGAATTATGTAGATAAAATGAAGTTTTCTGACCGTTCGGATTTGGTAGAAAAACTGATAAAACAAACCTCTGAATTTAAGGATATTTTACAATACGAGCCTTCGTTTCCGTCTCAAAATTTTATTGATGTAACCCGACACCTCTCCAAAGCAGCCATTGAAGGGGCTTTTTTGATAGAAGAAGAAGCCTTTGACCTTAAACTTTCACTAAGAACAATTCAGGAATGTCTGCGTTTTTTTGATAATAAAGAGCCGCATCAATATCCACAACTACGGGAATTGGTGGGTAGCAGTTTTGATTTATCAAAAATCAAGGACGCTCTGCAAAAGCCTAGTAATCAAGCGGATAATAAAAAATTATTAGTCCAAAACAAATGGCTAAAAGATATTTTTGATGACCTAGACCGCATCATCGACGACCGTGGACACGTGAAAGACAATGCCTCGCCCGAATTGCAGGACATTCGCCGAACGTTGATTAGTGTGATGTCTGGCCTAAGAAAAAAACTAGATACTGTACTAAAAACGGCCAAAAAAGAAGGCTGGGTAGGCGACGATGTATCGCTAACTATCAGAAACGGGCGACTGGTTATTCCCTTGGCTGCCGAACACAAACGCAAAATAAAGGGCTTCGTGCAAGACGAATCCGATACGGGTAAAACTGTGTTTTTAGAACCTACCGAAGTCCTAGAATCTAACAACGAAATCAAAGAATTGGAGGCCAGAGAAAGGCGGGAAATTGTAAGAATTTTAATGAATTTGACCAATAAAATCAGGCCCCACGTTGAGGCCCTGAAGCGTGCTTACGGCTTTTTGGGAATGGTTGATTTTATGAGGGCAAAAGCCAAATTTGCAGTTCAGATAGAAGCCAATACGCCACTATTTACTCATAATCAACAAGTTAGCTGGACAGAAGCCCGCCACCCCCTACTCTACTTGTCGTTTCAGAAACAAGGCAAAAAAGTAAAACCGCTCAATGTAAAACTAGAAGAAAATGCAAGAATATTGCTAGTTTCTGGCCCCAATGCGGGCGGAAAGTCGGTCATGTTAAAAACCATTGGATTGCTACAATATATGTACCAATGCGGGCTTTTGGTTTCCATGGCTGATTTTTCAACGATGGGGATTTTCAAAAACATTTTTATCGACATTGGCGATGAACAAAGCCTTGATAACGACCTAAGTACGTATTCGTCGCATCTGACCAACATGAAGCATTTTTTATTACAATCTGATAAAAAAACGCTTTTTTTAATTGATGAATTTGGAACGGGTACAGAACCAAGTTTAGGCGGGGCTGTGGCCGAGGCTATCCTTGATGACCTCAATAAATCAGGAGCTTTTGGCGTGATTAATACCCATTATACCAATCTTAAAATTTTTGCTGATAAACAACATGGCTTGGTAAACGGAGCCATGCGGTTTGATGGCGAAGCCCTTGAGCCACTGTATGAATTAGAAATTGGCAAACCTGGCAGTTCATTTGCACTGGAAATTGCCCAAAAAATAGGATTACCCAAGGCCGTAATAGAAAAAGCCAAGAGTAAATTGGGGAATAATCAAGTTAATTTTGAAAAATTAGTCAAAGAATTAGACATCGAAAAGAAGGTTTTTGCAGAAAAAAATCTTGAATATTCGTCAAAACAAAGAAAATTAGACCAACTTTTGGTTCAATACACAGCTTTGAAATCGGTTTTAGAAACCGATAAAAAAACTATTTTAAATACGGCAAAAGCCCAAGCCAAGCAAATTTTGAAAGATACAAACGCCAAGGTTGAGGGCGTAATCAGGGAAATTAGAGAGCAAGGGGCAGCAAAATTGGCAACCAAGGAAATACGCCAACAATTACAAACCTTTGAATTGACGGAGCTAAAAGAGGAAAAAATTACAGAAACCAAACCAAATGTTCAAGAAGAAATTAAGCAACCAAAAAATGAAAAATCGGTTATTGATTTTGATGAAATAGAAGACGACAACACAGAAATTGGCATAGGCTCGAAGGTAAGAATAAAAGGACAAGTGGCTGTTGGAGAGGTAATTAACCTAAGAGGAAAAGATGCCGAACTGGCCATTGGCGATTTGAAAACGATGGTAAAAATAAACCGTTTAGAAAAAGTGGGCCGCCGAGAATACAGAGAAGCCATAGGCGAAAGCCAAGCCCCCAAGCCAAAATTAACGGGTTTTGACATGAACGACAAAGCCGCTAATTTTTCATTTAATCTCGATGTTCGAGGAAAAAGAGGCGAAGATGCCTTGGTCGAAACCAATAAATTTATAGATGATGGCCTGATGTTGGGATATTCAGAATTGAGAATCGTACACGGCAAAGGCGACGGTATTTTGAGGCAATTGATACGAAATCATCTTAGAAATAGTTATAAACAAATCAGAAAATTAGAAGACGAACACGCCGATAGAGGTGGGTCGGGCGTTACGATTGTAAAAATGAAATAGTGAATAGATTTGGGTAAGTACTTAGACAAAATTAGTTTACCCCTTTTTCCGTGGTTGCTGGCTCCCCAACCACCTTTGCGAAAGCAATATTCTTAGACAAATCTCTGTGTGATGGTATGTTTTGCAGAATTGCTCAGTACTCAGCAACACTCAATACTTAAAATTATAAGAAAGCGTTGGAATAGGCGAGCCAAAAATCGTTAATTGGTAGGGCTTGATAACCCGTGATTCGGTTCTGAAAAAAACAGAATAAGCATTAGACCGACCATAAATATTAAAAACGGTAAATGTCCAACTGCCTTTCCATTTTTTGTTTTTCATGCTTGGTTGATAGATATTCCAAGCAAAATCTAAGCGATGATAATCTGGGATTCTGTCGTTGTTTCGTAAATCATAGAAGGGATAAATCGCTCCGTTATAACCCACAAAGCCTTTTGGTGTAGTATAAGGCCGCCCTGTTGAGTATGAAAAATTAAACGAAAAATCATTGTTTTTACCAGCGTTTACCACCAACGAAGCATTCAGCATGTGCGGACGGTCGTAGTTTGACGAATACCAATTGCCAAAATTTACTTGCTGCCTATAATTTGCTCCCTCATTTACCTGATTTTCTGACCTTGAGTAGGTATAACTAAGCCAACCCGTGGCTTCTCCTTTTTTCTTAGACAACATCATTTCTAGTCCATAAGAGCGATTTTGGCCTTGGAGCAATTGCGTTTCGGGATATTTTTGAAGCACAAAATCTGCTCCAGGCTTATAGTCGATAATATGGTCGGTGTGGCGATAATAGCCCTCTAACGAAAACTCATAGACATTGTTTTTTGAATTATGAAACCACCCTGCCGAAATTAATTGCGAAACTTGGGGCTTTATAAAATCGTCCGAAGTTTTCCATCTTGCAGTTGGCAGTGGCGTTGTGGTGTTGGTTACGGTTTGGACATACTGCCGCATCAGCGTGTAACCAATTTTCAAAGAAGTATTTTCAGACAAAGAATATTTAAGCCCAAACCTAGGCTCAAAACCGCCATATTGTTTGATAGATTGCCCGCTACTGTACTGCACAGAATCTATCACCGAAAAATCATCTCGTTGTTCGCCTTCTTTATACCTCCGCACGGTATGCGGGCCAATGGCACTAAACAACGAGTATCTGATGCCAAACGAGGCCGTTATTTTTTTAGAAAAAGTTACTTCGTCCTCAACATAAATCCCCACTTCGAGGGCTTGTTCAATGGGTGTTTTGATAGCCAAAACGCTTTTACTTTCATTAGGTTTCAGTTCGCCTGGGTTAATATCATACTTTGTGCCTTCTATGCCCATTTCTAATTTTTGTTTCAATAAATAATAGTTGGCATTGGCCTTTATTTGCTGGTAATTTATCCCCGAAAGTAGCTCAACTTTGTTTGTAGAATTAAGTTCTGGTAATTGAAATTTAGGAGTGTAACTAGCTGAAATATAAGATGTTTGAAAATTTAGTCGGTCGTTTACGGCATGAAACCACTTAGCCGAAAAATTGGTAGTATTGGTTTTAAACTGCGTAGCCGTGGCATTTACATTTTGGATTGTCCCTAACAAATCTGTCTGAAAAAAATCACTACTCAAATACATCGTTGCGGTTAATGTATTTTTGGGATTGATTTTATAGAATAATTTAGTAGTAAAATCTCCAAAATTCGCTTTGATATTATCAAGTTTATCAGAAACAAGGGGTAACAAAAAGTCATTAAATGCTCCACGCCCAGAGATGACAATGCCCATTTTTTCTTTGATTAATGGCGTATTTAGTGTTAAACGATTGCTAACCAAGCTGATACCGCCCGTTAATGTAGTTTTGTCGAGATTGGGCTGTACCAACGAAACGCTCATTACCGCCGCTGCCCTACCGCCATACCTAGCTGGCACATTGCCTTTATATAAATCTAAACCCGAAACGGCATCAGTCGGAAAAACCGAAAACAAGCCAAACATGTGAGTAGGGTTAAAAATAGGGGCATCTTCCAATAAAATCAAGTTTTGGTCGGTTGCTCCCCCTCTGATATTTACGCCATTTGAGGCTTCGCCAACGCTAGTTACGCCTGGCAACATTTGCAAGCCTTTCAAAATATCTAGTTCCCCAAAAGCAGAAGGAATTTTTTGTAATGTTTTGATATTCAATGAACTAACACCCAACAAAGGTCTTTCGATATTCGCATCAGCCGATGATTTACCCGACACAATTACCTCCTCTAGTTCGTTGGCAAGCGGATTGAGCATAAAGTTAAGTTCGGTATCTTTTCTTAGATTTAGGGTCAATCTGGTAGGTCGATAGCCCACGTGCCTTACCGAAATCACGTATTTGTTTCTAGGTAAAAACAAATTATAGAAACCCTCTTTATTGGTAAAAGTCCCCTTCGATTTATCAAAATCTAAAACAATATAGGCATTGACCAGCGGGGCTTTGTTACTCGAATCTCGCACATAACCACTAATAGTCATTATTTCGTTTTGTGCTTTTATTTTTGGAATAAAAAGCGTTAAACACAGTATGGTAAATATAATTTGTTTCATATTTTTTTAGATTTCAATGGTCGTTATGGGGAGGCTTTCGCTACTTTTAAGTACTTAATCTATTTTCTCAACTCCTACCAACCAACTGGTTTTTGGCCAGTTCTGGTTCGGCTTTCTTCGCATGGGGTATAGGGCGGCCTATCCACTGTGGTTGGTTCTTCTTGGGCTTCTCGCCCCAAAAGCGTTAAAAAATAAGAAGGACCAGCATCTTTTCTATCTAATTTATACAAAGCATTATTCGTACTTGTTATCGAAAAATAACCTACAATCGGTTCAGTACTATTATTTACGTTTCTAACATTGCCTACAATGGCCGCAGGTGGGGTGTCGGCCAAGCCTCCATTATTTTGCGATTGTTGGGCTAATAGTTTGAGATACTGATAGTTATTCAATGTTATTGATGCCAATTCTATGCGTAACAATGCAGGTTGTTTTTGATAAAGTGGCACTTGAGCGGCTAACTTTGCCAAAACTGATTTGCCATTATTTATTTGGTCGTTGTTGATATTGATGGTTCGGCTTGGGATAATCTCCCAACAATAGTTATCACAACGATAATCATAAAACACATTGGCAAAAGTACCGTCTTTTACACAGCCTTTGCCAACATAAAACCTTGTACCACTGGGGCAGGTTAAACAATACAATTGCGATTCCCAGAGTGTCCAAGTCAATTTATAATAATTAGTCTCGTTGGCGGCATCGTCATAGTCTATATAAATATTGTGGCCTGGTACTTTTTTAGTAGCCGTCAATGGAATGTCGTTAAAGCTAAATTCTTGATAAACTTTTTTGATAACTGGGGCTTTGTTTGGCACAGACTCTAAGCCAGACTCATACTGTTGGCCGTTTGCTAATTTGAATTTAAGTTGATAAGTCGTATTTTTTTCGGCTTTGAAATTTGCAGGAAAATAATAAAATCCCTTTTCCTTTTCTTTCAAAGTTAAAGTCTGGCTTCCGTTTACCAATATTTGCACTTCTGCTCCATTCTCAAACAAATCATAAGAAGAAATTCCCTGTGTAACCGCTTTTTTGATGGCTACGTAATGGTCTCCAAGTTGGTCGGTGGTTATGTTTTCTACTACCAAAATAGACGTACCAGCAGGGACGGTTTTTTCAAAAGGTTCGATACAAGATTCACAAAACCAAAATAGGAAACAGAACAAAAAACAAGTAGAGATTTTATTAATTAGCTTCATTTGATAAAGGGTTAATCTTTAGATTGAAGCTGTTTAAACTTTTA
This sequence comes from Cytophagaceae bacterium, assembly GCA_043777715.1. Taxonomy (GTDB): domain Bacteria; phylum Bacteroidota; class Bacteroidia; order Cytophagales; family Spirosomataceae; genus JAYWHL01. Next base: position 6,636 of record JAYWHL010000347.1, read on the forward strand.
ATTTTAGGCCAAAATGAGGTTGTTTTTTGTCCATACGCAGATTTTTTCGAGTGCGTAGCATCGCTTCGGACGACAAAAAATCTAAAGTATGGGCTGAAAACAACACCTTTGGGGCAAAAGAAATAAGTTTAAACAGCTTCTCTTTTTCCAAGTTAATTAAAATCGACTTTAGGCCGAAAATTCATCAAAATAAATTAAAAATCTTAGCTAATTTATCTACCAACCCTTTGGTTGTATAGACGTTCGGCTTTTACTTATCACACAAGGGGCAGTGGGTGGGCGACCAATCGGATTTGCGGGTTCGTCCACTGCTGCATGGCCTAACAAGGACGTTTGTTGGCCTTTTGCGTCCGTTCTGTCTATTTTATAGCGTTTACTCGAAACCCTTTTTAAGGCAAAATACCCAATTACGGGTTCATTGGCGTTGGACATATTTTTGATATTTCCGATAATGGCCGCTGGTGGAGTATCGGCCAGTCCTCCATTGCTTTGGGCTTGTTCTTCAATCAATTTTTGATAGGCATAATATCCACTTGATATAGAAGCTATTTGAACCTCAATCAAGCTATTCGTGGTTTGATAAAAAGGAATTTTGGCAACCAATTTCCCCAAAACCTTTTTACCGTTGGTCAGTAAATCGTTGTTGATGTTAATGTCCGAACTTTGGATAATCTCCCAACAAGGATTAGTACAGCGATAATCAAAAGCCACATTGTTATAATTGTTTTGAACACAACCAACCGCAGAACTAATATAAATACTCCCCGCAGGGCAATAGGCACAATAGGCTTGAGATTCCCAAAGGGTATAACTAAACTGGTACAAGTTTTTTTCAGTTAGATTATCAAAATAATCAAGGTAAATAAAATGCCCAGGATTCAAGGTTTGAAGTTCTGTTTTGATGGCATTTGGTACAAAAGTTTGATACACTTTGTCTATTGCTGGAGCTTTGGAGGGCAGATATTCTTTGCCAGAAATGTATTGTTTGTTATCGAAAAGTGAGATTTTTAGTTGATAAGCAAGCCCAATTTGAGGAGTAAAAGTGCTTGGAAGGTAATAAAAACCTTTTTCTTTTTCTGAAAGTGTAATACTTTGGCTATCGTTTATTATCAGTTCCACCTTGGCTTTTGTTTCGTATTCATCATAAACTTCGGTGTTTTGGGTATAAGTTGTTTTGAGCGAAACGTAGGACCTTTCTGATATTTCGTCTGTAATATTAGCCTCCACAACAAACAAACTCGTATTGGGTTTAAAATCCATTTTAAAGGGTTCTACACACGAAGCCACCGACCAAAAAATAGCAATAAATGTAAAATAGATAAAGATTTTAGATAATTTCATGGCGTGGATTTTGAGTTTGGTTTATGTTTCTAAATGTAATTCATTTTAAGAAAATACAAAGGGGTATATGGCTTAAATTTTTCAAAATGGCAGTTTTTACCGCTAGGACGCTATGTCGCAAAGAATTTTCACCCCCACGACCTTGCAATTAACAGATATAGAACTGAAGTATTTCTTGATTTCAGAATACTTTTATCATCATTACGATTTTCTCTGATTTGCCATGTCTTGTATCCAATTTATGGCTTATATTTGGAAAAGTAATTAAACAAAAAACTAACTAT
>JAYWHL010000348.1:0-8174 GCA_043777715.1 Cytophagaceae bacterium
GCAAACTTAATAACTGGCACCAGCAGCCCGTCTTCTACTGCAACGGCCATGCCAATATGAATGTGGTGATTGTACCTGATTTTATCTCCCAACCAAGACGAATTTACCTTGGGGTGCTGTGAAAGTGCCACGGCTGCGGCTTTGATAACCAAATCATTAAAGGATATTTTTACTGGCGAAACCTCGTTCATGGCTACTCGTGCGGCCATGGCTTTATCCATGTTTATTTCCATGGTTACATAAAAGTGCGGTGCTGTAAACTTACTCTCGCCCAACCGCCTTGCAATCACTTTTCTCATCTGAGAAACTGGCACTTCGTCAAAACCTTCTTGGCCAAACACCGACTGCACCGCAGAACCTTGATTAGTAGTTTTAGCAGTTTCAACGGTTTTGGCCGCAGGCACATACCCATCAACATCGTTTTTGATTATTCTACCTCCTTCGCCGCTTCCTTTTATTTCTCCAAGATTAATCCCCTTTTCTTTAGCAAGTGCTTTAGCCAAAGGCGAAGCCTTAACTCTAGCGTCTTCGTCAGTACTAGTAACTAATGTCAATTTATCTCCTTCGATAACTGGCTGAACACTAATCACTTGAGGGTTAATTTCAGCTTTATTTCCAGCGTTCAAAAGTGATGAATAATCTGTTCCTTTTTCGCCAACAATATAAATTATACCATCAACCACTATGGCCTCCCCTACTTTGGGGCCGATGTATAAAATCGTTCCTTCTTCGTAGTTTTCAAGTTCCATCGTTGCTTTATCGGTTTCTACCTCCGCAACCATTTCGCCAGACTTTACTACATCGCCAACATTTTTTAACCAAGAAACAATCGTTCCCTCCACCATCGAATCCGACATTTTGGGCATTCTAACTGCAACTGCGTTTATGTTTGCAGTCGGCGTGTTTGAACTTTGAACAACAACTGGTTTTGCCTCGCTCACAGGCTCTACAACTTCGTTTTTACCTCCCAAAAGTGAAGAGAAATCTTCTCCAACTGTACCTACAATAGCTATAATTCCATCAACGTCAATGGCTTGTCCGTTTTCAACACCAATGTAAAGGATAGTACCATCTTCAAAATTTTCAAGCTCCATGGTAGCTTTGTCGGTCTCTACCTCCGCAATGATGTCTCCTGACTTGATAACATCTCCAACTTTTTTAAGCCATTGTGCAATGACACCCTCAGACATGGTGTCGGACATTTTAGGCATTCTGATTGCTACTGCCATAGTTTAAATAATTATTTTAATGGTAAAGATAATCGATGTAAAGATTTTGAGTAATCCAGTGTCAAAAATACAATCAAAATTCTAAAAACCAGTATTTACAGGTATTCTGAATAATGAATGATTAGGAATGTATTCGTAATGTCCTCTAATTTAGAAACTTAACTGAATTGAAATTTGACAAATCACAAAAAAAGCCCAGTAAATTCTAGGCTTTTTTATAATTGTTATCCAACGCTGCCTTCGAGCGAAATTGCTAATAATTTTTGAGCTTCCACGGCAAACTCCATTGGCAATTGATTCAAAACTTCTTTGGCATAACCATTTACAATCAAAGCCACAGCGGCTTCGGTAGAAATTCCTCTTTGGTTGCAATAAAAAATTTGGTCTTCGCCTATTTTTGACGTTGTGGCTTCGTGTTCTACGGTTGCCGTTTTGTTTTTTACTTCGATATACGGAAATGTATGAGCCCCGCACCTATCGCCTAAAAGCAAAGAATCGCATTGCGAGAAGTTACGGGCATTATCGGCACGCTTCATAACCTCCACTAATCCACGATAAGAATTTTGTGATTTACCAGCCGAAATCCCTTTTGATACAATTCTACTTTTTGTGTTTTTACCAATATGTATCATTTTAGTTCCTGTATCGGCTTGTTGATAGTTGTTAGTTACAGCCACAGAGTAAAACTCCCCAATAGAATTATCGCCTTTTAGAATTACAGAAGGGTATTTCCATGTAACAGCCGAACCCGTTTCTACTTGTGTCCAAGATATTTTAGAGTTTGCACCTTCGCAGATACCACGTTTTGTAACAAAATTAAAAATTCCACCTTTCCCTTCTTTATCGCCAGGATACCAGTTTTGTACTGTTGAGTACTTTACTTCCGCACCTTTGTGTGCAACAATCTCAACCACCGCAGCGTGCAATTGATTTTCATCTCGCATGGGTGCGGTACAGCCTTCCAAATAACTTACGTAAGCATCTTCGTCAGCTACTATCAATGTACGTTCAAACTGACCAGTTCCAGAAGCATTTATTCTAAAATAGGTCGAAAGTTCCATCGGGCTTCTTACGCCTTTTGGAATATAACAAAACGAACCATCAGAAAAAACTGCGGAATTTAGGGCAGAAAAATAGTTGTCTTTCGTAGGAACAACCGACCCCATGTATTTTTTTATCAATTCGGGGTGTTCTTGAACAGCTTCCGACATTGAACAGAAAATAATGCCCAATTCTGCCAGTTTACCTTTAAACGTTGTTGCAATAGAAACAGAATCTATAACAGCATCAACAGCCACGCCCGAAAGCCTCTCTTGTTCTTTCAGCGAAATTCCTAGTTTTTCAAAAGTAGCTCTCAATTCGGGGTCAATGTCGTCTAGCGAATCAATAGCTATTTTTTGTTTGGGTGCTGAATAATAGATAATATCCTGATAGTCAGGTTTTTGGTAGTGAACATTTGCCCAAATTGGCTCGGTCATAGTTTGCCAAACTTTGAAGGCGTCCAATCTCCAATTCAGCATCCATTCGGGTTCGTTTTTCTTTGCAGATATAAATCGAACCGTACTTTCGTCCAAGCCTTTTGGGGCTTCGTCGGCTTCGATAATTGTCTCAAAACCATACTTATATTCCGATGAGGTTATTTCCTCTAAAAGCTCGTTACTATTGTCTTTGGCCATTTTTTTATTGATAAATCCTTTATTAAGATTCAAACCATTGCGGGTTTGATTAAAATTAATACACAAAATTACAACAAAAAAACCAATGAAATGTTCCAAAACGGGGCTAATTATAGCATTGACGAAAAATTGTAAAATTTCATTCCCAAAATTGTAGCTTGTATCTTTGCAGAATGATTTCTATTAACAACCTTTCCTACTACCTCGGAGCAAGACCTCTTTATGAGAATGCCTCCCTACATATTAAGCCAAAAGACAGAATTGGCCTCATTGGCCTCAACGGCACTGGCAAATCTACCCTTTTAAGAATCATCAATGGCGAATACCAAGCCGATGCTGGCGGGATTCAAAAAAGTGGCGATACGACGATTGGCTTCTTAAACCAAGATTTGCTTTCTTATCAAACCGACGATTCTATCCTGTCGGTGGCCATGCAGGCTTTTGAGCGAGAAAACGAAATTCAACATAAAATAGATCTGGTTTTGACCGAAATGGAAACCAACTATAAAGATGAATTGGTTGATAAATTAGCCAAACTTCAAGACGAATTTGATGCCTTGGGGGGATATACGATTCAGTCCAAAGCCGAAGAAATTTTGGAAGGATTGGGCTTTACAACCGCCGACCTAGCCAAACCGCTTCGGTTGTTTTCGGGGGGCTGGCGAATGCGAGTAATGTTGGCCAAATTATTACTTCAAAAACCATCGTTGTTGATGCTAGATGAACCTACCAACCACTTGGATTTGCCGAGTATCGAGTGGGTAGAAAACTATATCAATACCTACGAAGGGGCAGTTATCATTGTTTCTCACGACCGTTTTTTCTTAGATAATACCGTTAATATTATCGTTGAAATAAGTAATGCCAAATTGAATCTTTATCCAGGCAATTATGAATTTTATATCGAAGAAAAATCATTAAGAAACGAAATACAAAAAGGTGCGTTCGAGAACCAACAAGCTCAAATAAAGCAAACAGAGCGGTTTATAACTAGGTTTAAGGCCAAGGCTACAAAATCGAGACAAGTGCAAAGCCGTGTGAAAGCCCTTGAACGCATGGACATTATTGATGATATTTTGGACGAAAACGCCAAAGTAAATTTCAAATTTAATTTTGGCCAACACCCAGGCCGCCACGTTTTACACCTCGACCACGTAAGCAAAGCCTACTCCGACAAACGAATACTTTCATTAACAGAAGCCAGAATAGAAAGGGGAGACAAAATAGCTTTGATTGGGGCAAATGGTAAAGGCAAATCAACACTGTTGAGAATAATTGCAGGTACCGAAAGCCTAAACGAAGGCAAAAGAGTGTTGGGGCATAACGTAAATTTTACATTTTATGCACAACATCAACTCGAATCGTTGAATGTTGATGATACCCTTTTGGAAGAACTAAAAACCACAGGAACAAACAAAACCGAAGCTCAACTCAGGACGATTTTAGGTTGTTTTTTGTTTTCTAATGACGATGTTTTCAAGAAAATAAAAGTGCTTTCGGGTGGCGAAAAATCAAGGGTTGCCTTGGCTAAAGTACTAATTTCAGAAGCCAATTTCTTGCTTTTAGATGAGCCTACCAACCACTTGGACATGATGTCGGTTAATATCTTGATTCAAGCCCTAGAGCAATACGAAGGCACTTTTGTTGTAGTTTCGCACGATAGATATTTTGTGAGTGAGGTGGCAAATAAAATTTGGTTTATTGAAGACGAAACCATTAAAGTGTATCCTGGGCCGTACGAAGAGTACCTTACTTGGCAGGAAACTCGTGAATATAAACCAGAGACTTTTTTGCAAAAAGAAGATAAAAAAGCAACGGAAATTGTTAAAGCCCCAAAACCAGTTCTGAACGATAAAGAAAAGAAAGAAGCAGAGAAAAATCAGAAACGAATTTTACAGCAAATTTCAGAAATAGAAATTGTGATTGAAAATCTTGAAAAAAAGAAATCAGAAACCGAAGTAAAATTATCTGATCCAAGCGTTTTTAATGACAAAGTAATTTTTAATCAACTAACTGACTTTTATGCTGAGATTACAAAAAAATTAAATCAAGCCAATACCGAGTGGGAAAAATTGGTTGATGAGCAAGGGTAAATTCGGTAAAAGGTGAAGGAGGGGATTTGGGAAAAGGGAAAGGGGGGAATTTGGGAAAAGGGAAAGAGGGAAATTTTCAAAAAGAACCTCATAAAGTTAATATTCTTTCAATCGAAGAAAGAGCATAAAGCGGAATAATATCAATTTGAGGAATTTTAGAGAAATTTTCAAGGGAAACCCTTATTCCTTTTGGCCTATTTTTTTCTTTTAAAAACAAAAATAGACTTTGCATTGACCCTTTGTTTGATGCTTTTACTTCAACAGGAATGATGTCATCGTGTTTTGATATAATGTAATCTAGTTCTGCATTGGCTTTTGCACTTTCTCGATGCCAATAGTACAGGTTTCTATATTGAAAAGGATTGCCATACTTTAGGTATTCCAAGCCAAAAAACATTTCGGCAATTGCACCTTTATTAATGGCGTCAAAATCGTTGTTTGCCAAAAGTTGCCCTACATTTAAACCCAAGGCTTTTTGATATAGTCCCGTATCAAAAAGCATTAGCTTTATTTTTTTTTCGTTTATTTCTGCACCTAAAGGCAAACCATTCGCAGATGTATGCGTGATGGGAATAACCAATCCCGAAAGTATTAATAACTGAACTATTTCTTTTATTTGTTGCAAATTAGCACCCTCAAGAGCTTTGCTGTAAATAAACTTGCCGCCAGTTTGTTTAATAATTGAGTCAAAAACCTCTAAAATCTTATTGGGGGGTACTTTTTTCTTGTACTTTACAAAATCTGATTTTAGGGAGATAATCAAATCGTCTAATACTGCTTGTACGTCTAACAAACTCCCTCCGTTGGCATAAACGGCAACAGCCTCGGGCATTCCGCCAATGATTAAATATTTTTTGAAATATTCCGTTAGTTTAAGATGAAAGGGTTCTGAAAGAGGGTTTTGAGCATTGGCATTTTTTTTATGAACAATCAGATTTGTTTCTCCTAAACTTCCCAAAAATTCATCGAATGATAAAGGGTACATAAAAACAGACCTAATTCTTCCTACTCCAAATGAAGGTAAATCTTCTAAGGCAAATTCGAGCAATGAACCTGCCGAAATAAGATGTAAAGCAGGTAATTTTTCATAAAAAAAACGCAAAGAAGAAATAGCGGGAATACAGGACTGAATTTCATCAAAAAACAAAAGTGTTTTGCCTGCAATAATTGGGGTATCAAAATATAAAGCAAGATTTTCGCAAATTGATATTGGATTAAGATTTCCATTAAAAAACTGCCGAACTTCTACATCTGATTCAAAATTTATCTCAACAAAATATTCAAAACCTAGGGCTAAAGTTTGTACCGCAGTCGATTTACCAACCTGCCTAGCCCCTCTTAGCATTAGCGGTTTTCGTTCACTTTGGTTTCTCCAATCTATCAAAACTTGGTCAATATCTCTTGAAATGTGTTTTTTCATAATTTATCATTTTTCCTACCCGTAAATATAGCAAAAAATCAAAAAAGTCGTACCGTAAAGCACATCAAAAACTAAAAAAACCTATCCGAAAGAGATTTAAGGCTATAAATTTAAAGCTGAAAAAGCAGTTCTGATTAACAAGCCTATAATCCATTACCTAGTCAGAAAAAAGCCTTTAACTCGCTAACTCGTCAATCTAACAACAATTGCTTTAAGGGCTTTTAGTATTTTAAACAAATCATAAAGACCTTCAGTTGTTGCATCAAAACCCCTAGAAATGGCGAATTGCTTGTTTTCTAATACCATAAAATACCAATCTCTTCCCAAAACATAACAACCATACATTGGATTTTTGTCTTCATTTATGGCAAGCCCAACCAACATGGCTGCTAATGCTTGAGCAATAGGGTCGCCATTGGGGTCTTTTTCTCTTTTAAATTTCGGTTCGCCGACCGCCTGAAAACAAAAAAAAGGGGATTCTGGGTCTCTAAATCCCGATGCAATCATTTCGTCAGGTTTGCCGTGTAGCAAAATCATTTCTTCATTTATTGTACTAACTTTGGCTGATATTTTACGTTCAGCAAACAAATTGAATTGATAGGGTTCAGTGAAATTAATTAACCCAAAAATTGGCCCAATAAAGTGCATACTCAAATCTTGTTCGTTCCAAGACGATACGTTTGTAATAAGAATATTCTGAAAAAGTGGTAGTGCCAAAGTTTCGGCTTGCGATAAAACTTGATTTTTAGATAAATTTATCCAACTTTCTAACTCATCAAGTTTAGCAACCTGCCGTAAACCAAATTTTTTTTCAAGAAAACCGAGCGAACATTCTGTAAAAGCCTTTTCTGTGATTTCCATAATAGATATATTAAGATTCAAAGGTAAAACAATTATCAAAATTTTGTACGAAACAAATCCAAAAACCTGATTTTATGAAATCCATTTTCTCTCTTTTATTGAGTATTTTATTTTTGTGGGTGTATCATTATGCCCAAGCCGAGAAGGCCAATAAAAAAGAAAAAATTGATAAACGCCTAGAATACAGAGACTTATGTTATGAAAATACATTTAGAACTGTGTTATTGTACCCGCTTTTAGAAATGGATAACGTACTTTACAGACAATTATTAAGCCCTATTATCAATCTAAATGAGCCTACTCCGTTGTTTTTAGAATTTGATAATTTGGGAGATACCTACGAAAGTTTTAGGGTAAAAGTCTATCATTGTAATGCCGATTGGACGCCTTCGGTTTTGAATGAAGTTGAGTTTTTGACTGAATATAATGATTTTCCGATACAAGACTACAAACTGTCATACACAACCAAAATTCCGTATATACATTACAGTTTTGAATTACCCAAAACAAGAATCTCTGGTAATTTTTTGGTGGTAGTATATCGAGATAATAATCCAAAAGATTTTGTGATTTCAAAACGTTTTATGGTAGCCGAAAATCGTATTAATATCCAAGCGACTGTAAATTATTCTAACGGCATAGAAGAAAGAAGAACTCACCAACAGGTTGATTTTGAATTGTTATACGGTAATTTACCAATTAGAAACCCGCAAGAGGATTTTAAGATAATCATACGCCAAAACCAACGTTGGGATATTACAAAAACTAATTTTAAGGTATTTAATGTGAATGATTTTGAGAAAAAAATCACGTACAATTTTATTAATTTAGAAAATAATTTTTGGGCAGGTAACGAATTTCGATTTTTTGATACTAGAAGTTTAAGAACCAAAAT
>JAYWHL010000349.1:0-2951 GCA_043777715.1 Cytophagaceae bacterium
GAATGCCAGCCTTTTTGCGTACTCAATTTGGTTTTGATAGGCTCAAAAATCGTTACTTTTTTGCCCTTTTTCTTTGGCGAATCATCTACTAATTTCAAACTATACAAATGCCTTTCAAGCGGAGAGACCTCGGTGGCCGACGCCTCGGTGGCCGACGTTTCGGTGGCCGACGATTCGGTGGAAGTAAAATAAAGTACTTGTTTAGTTTGGTCTAGGCCATAAAATTTATCAACCTGCCAATTACCCGAAGTTAGGGTTTTGGTCAGTTTACCCTCCATATCAAACTGGTACAAATGTTTGTAGCCACTGCGTTCGCTTAGGGTTATAAAGCCTTTATTATCAGGCAAATACACTAGTTCATCCACGGCATCAATATCTATATAAGTATCGCTTTGGTCTGTCCAAACCACACTGGTTGCCCCTGTTGTGGCGTTGGCGTGTAGGATTTCCAGCTTGTTTTGTAGCCTGTTCAATCGCCTAACCGACAACAAATTAAAATCATTCGTCCAATTTATTCTGGCAATATAAAGGTCTGTTTCTGTACCTGTGTCTATGCTTAGGGTTTTGGCATCAGACAGGCTATAAACCATAATTTTCACTTTGGCGTTGGCCTCGCCCGCTTTGGGATATTTAAACTTATAGTCTTCGGGATATAGTTTGCCCCACTTTTGCATATTGTACGTTTGCACTTGGCTCTCGTCAAAACGATAAAAAGCTAGTTTTTGGCTATCCCCGCTCCATTCAAAGGCTTTGGATAGCGATAGTTCCTCTTCATAAACCCAGTCGCCTGCACCGTTGATAATCTCATTGGTTTTGCCGTCTTTGGTTACGGGGCTTTCGGTCATGCTTTCTAAATCAACCACAAAAAGGTTATTGTTTCTCACAAAAGCTACCTTTTTGCCATCGGGCGATAGCGTTGCAAATTGTTGTTTTCCTTTGGTCGAAAGTTTTCGTAATTCCTTGGTTTTTAGGTCATAAAGATAATTTTCGGCACGGCCACTTCGTCTATAAATGGCCTCAAAACCTGTTACAATCAATATCTTCTGTTCGTCGGCACTTAGGCTATAATCGTCTATCGCAATGCCGTCTTTGGCGGGGTCATAAAGCGTAGCCACCACAGCACCGTCTGTAACTTGGTGTTTCACAATTTTATCGTCTTTTAGGGAAGTATAAAATGCTCCATCTTTCATCCAGTTCACGGCCTGAACCGTTTTTTGGGTAAATGTGCCGTTTTGCCAGATGTCTTCTAGTGTTATTTGTTTGTGTTGTTGAGCCAAAGCCGAGAGCGAAATCATTATCAAAAACAGGTTTAGAAAATACTTTTTCATTAGATTTTTAGTTTTGTATTAAGTGCAGTAAGTACCTCAAAATTCTATAAAATTTCTTGAAAAATTCGTATCTTCTCTTAAATTTACAAAAACAAAAATTCAAGCCATGAAAAAACTCCTTTTCCTATTATTTCCTACGGGACTTTTTGCCCAAAGCCTCAGCCTTCAACAAGCCATCAATACCGCCCAAAGCAATAGCCCTTTTGCCAAGCAAATCAAGGCCAATTACACCGCCCAACAATGGCGATACAAAGAAGCCCAAGCCATGCAATTGCCCCAAATATCGTTGGGAGGTACAATCCCAGGGTATTTTCGAGAAATTGGTAACGTCACCCAACCCGACGGAAGTTTATTGTTTCAGAATTATAGCAGGGCTTTTTCTAATGCCTCCTTTAGGGTAGAACAAGCCCTTATGGCCACAGGAGGCACGGTTTCGTTGCGGTCGGGCATGGAGCGAATAGATGTTTTTGGCAACAACCGAAGCACCTTTTGGGCATCGCAGCCATTGATGCTTTCGTATAGCCAGCCGCTTTTTCAGATAAATCGCCTTAAATGGAACTGGCAACAAACCCAGTTACAATATGCCTCGGCCACTCGCCAACAAATAGAACAACTAGAAGACCTTGCCGTGGCGGTAACGGGCAAATTCTTTAGCCTACATTTAGCAAGATTACAACTTCGCAATGCTGAGTATAATAGAGCCATCAACGATACCATTTATACCGTGTCTAAGGGTCGTTTTAGTTTGGGGAAAATTGCCGAAAGCGACCTCCTACAAGTAGAATATGGCCTAATGAATGCCCGTAATGGCGTTGAACAACAAACACTTAGAATAAAAATTACAGAAAAAGAACTCAATATTTTGCTCACAGGAAACCCTGACGGCGGACATTTGGACGTACAGCCGCCCCTCAACGTTCCCAACATAGACCCCGACCCCGTCAAGGCCATTAACGAAGCCAAAACAAACCGCAGCGACTACAAGAGTTTTGAACTCCAAGAAAATATGGCCAGAATGAACCTAAAATCTGCCGAAATTTCTAGGCGTTTTACCGCCGACCTCAACGTCAGTATTGGTTTTAATCAAACCGCCCCTACGCTTGGCCAATCCTACCAAAATATTCAAGGTTCACAAAGTGCTTTTGTAGGTTTTAATATTCCAATTGCCAATTTTGGACGAGCCAAGGCCAACTTCGAAGCCGTAAAATATACCCTAGATTCTAAACTAGAACAGCTAAAAAACGACCGAAATACGCTTGAAATGGAGGTTTATAACCAAGTAATAGAATTGAAACAGCTCAAAACCAGTTTGGCTTTGTCGGCAAAAGCCGATACCATTGCCCAAAAACGCTATGAAGTTTCTAAAAACCGTTACTTGATTGGAAAAATAGAAATTAGGGATTTGTTTATCGCCCAAAACGAAAAAGACTCGGCCCTGATAACCTACATTCAGTCTTTACAATCGTATTGGGTGGCCTATTACCGCCTCAGAAGGCTCTGTTTGTATGATTTTGAAGAAGATAAAAAACTTTGAAAATGAACTAGCCAACAAACCGATAATTCGACTTTTTGTTGGCTAGTTAAAAAAGGAAAGCTATCAATTTCATAGCAACATAAATTTCA
>JAYWHL010000350.1:0-2938 GCA_043777715.1 Cytophagaceae bacterium
TCCTTTTACTATTCTCCCAAACTTTTACTCAAAAAATCCCAAGCCACTACCCCCGCCGTTACCGAAATATTTAGCGAATGTTTAGTGCCAAATTGAGGAATTTCTAAACAAAAGTCAGCCATTTCAACCACTTCCTCACTTACGCCAAAAACTTCATTCCCAAAAACAAACGCATATTTTTGATTTGAAATAGGCTTGAAATCGTTCAACATCAACGAACCCTCTACCTGTTCAACGGCCATAATTACAAAACCCTCTTGCTTTAGATTATTGCACAAAGCAAGCACATCAACCTGATGCTCCCAAGCCACAGACTCGTCGGCACCCAATGCCGTTTTAGTGATTTCTCGGTGGGGGGGCGTGGCTGTTATGCCACACAAATAGATTTTTTCGGCCTTAAAAGCATCAGCCGTTCTAAAAACCGACCCAACGTTGTTCATGCTCCGCACACTGTCCAAGATTATCACAAAGGGAAACTTTTGAATATCCTTAAAATCCTCTAAGGCAAGCCTATTCAAATCTGTCATTGATAATTTTTTCATTTTAATTTGCGTAAGATTATAGGATAAAAATTGATAAATTGTGAACAGTAAATCATAAATTCGTAACTCTCTGATTTATAGAATATTATAAATAAAAGCCAAATAATCGGTTCAATACTTTTGGTTCTTCTATGATTAATACGAGATTAACAAAAGCCACTAAAGCACGAAGTTTCTAAATTATTGAAATTGAACAATTAATTTCTTGGTGTCTTTGAGACTTAGTGGCCTAAAATGAATTCCTACACAAATTACAGTTGAACCAAACAATTTAATAAATGCTTAATCTTCAAAAAATCTTACTTTCGGTTATTGTCGGTATTACGCTGGTTTTGCAATATGGCCTAGGACTATTGTTAAGCATGATGATTTGGCAATATTTTGACCCAAAAACAGCAAACAATCAAAACCCTAATCCATTGGTAATGATGGCTTTAGTGCTAGTTTTAATCATTTTTCTTGAAATCGTAAAAAAGAAAATCAAGAAAATAATCCAACAAAGTTAAAACGAACTCCCTACTCATAAAACCTTAGAGCCGACAAAAACATTAAACTTTCCGTACATTAAAAGCGTTTTCAAGAAAAAGAATAAAAATATGTTGAAAGTAGAACACATAGGTATTGCCGTAAAAAACCTAGCATTTTCTGACGAATTGTTCAGTAAATTGCTTAACACAAAACCCTACAAACATGAGTCTGTGGCCAGCGAAGGCGTAAAAACATCGTTTTTTATGCAAGGCGAAACTAAAATTGAATTGTTAGAAGCCAGCAGTGCCGATAGTCCAATTGCCAAATTTATAGACAAAAAAGGCGAAGGCATTCATCATATCGCATTTGCCGTAAAAAATATCCAAGAAGAAATGCAAAGACTTGTGAATGAGGGCTTTGTGTTGTTAAACCAAACACCAAAAATAGGAGCAGATAATAAATTAGTATGTTTTTTACACCCAAAAAATACCAATGGTGTTTTGATTGAACTTTGCCAAGACATAAACTAAACCCCAAAAATGAATATACAAGACCTCCGAGAAAATTACACCAAGGGTAGCCTTGATATTGGCGACATTGACCCCTCGCCATTTTTACAGTTTCAGACATGGTTTTCGGAAGCCCTAGCCGCCAAATTGCCAGAGCCTAACGCCATGACTATTAGTACATTAGGAGAAAATAATAGGTTATCAAGCAGAATTGTTTTGCTGAAGGGTTTTGATACCAATGGTTTTGTGTTTTATACCAATTACCTAAGTAAAAAAGGAATTGCCTTGGCTCAAAATTCAAATGCTTGTATCAATTTTTATTGGGCGGAACTCGAACGCCAAGTGAGAATAGAAGGAAAAATCTTGAAAACTTCTGCCGAAATTTCTGATAATTACTTCAAAAGTCGTCCACGAGGTAGCCAAATCGGGGCGGTGGTTTCGGCTCAAAGCACCGTAATTGCAAGCCGTGAAGAGCTAGAAATCAAGACCTTAGCTTTTGAGAAACAATACGAAGGCCAAAGTATTCCAAGGCCAGAACACTGGGGAGGCTATTGTTTGGCACCAGACTATATCGAGTTTTGGCAAGGCCGCCCGTCTCGTTTGCATGATAGAATTGCGTATTCGCTTATTGAAAATGCTTGGAAAATAGAACGCCTTTCGCCTTAAACCAACCCTTATTTAGCTTACCGAGAATGAATACTGAAATTCAAAACCATTACGATTATATCATTGCTGGCGGCGGAATGTCGGGTTTGTCTCTGGCATACTACCTTAGCAAAAGCGAATTAAAGCACAAAAAAATCTTGATAATCGACAAAGAAGCCAAAACAAAAAATGACAGAACTTGGGCTTTTTGGGAAAAACACGATGGTGCTTTTGAAGAAATTGTAGCCCAAAAATGGAAAGATTTTTGGGTATATGGGCCAGGCACACAGAAATCCATGAACCTAAAAGAATATCAATACAAAATGATTAGGGGTATTGATTTTTATGGGTTTATAATTCCAAAAATCAAAGCCAACCCTAACGTAACTTTTATTTTTACAGAAATAGAGCAAATTATTGACAATCAGGTAATTACAAAATTGGGTACTTTTGAGGCTCAATATATTTTTGATAGCACCTACGCCCTCAACCTAAATTTACCTCATAAACATAATCTTTTACAACACTTCAAAGGTTGGGTAATCAAAACGCCCACGCCAGCATTCGACCCTCAAAAACCTACCATTATGGATTTTAGGGTAGCACAAATTGAAGACGATTGTACTTTTTTTTATGTATTACCCACCTCTCCTACCGAAGCCTTGGTGGAATATACCCTTTTTTCGCCCGCATTATTACAGCCCCAAGACTATCAAAATGCCTTAGAAAATTATCTTAAAAAATATTTACAAATCACTGATTATGAGATACTTC
>JAYWHL010000351.1:0-2925 GCA_043777715.1 Cytophagaceae bacterium
CAGAACCCCATCAAGCGTATCGAAAACCATCACAACTTTGCATGGAAAGAGCAACTATCCGACGGCACAGAGGTTATTGTGCATCGCAAGGGGGCAACACCCGCAGGGGCAAACGACTTGGGAATTATTCCTGCCTCGATGACCCAGCCAGGTTTTGTGGTTCGAGGCAAAGGCGTTTTTGAAGGTATCAACTCGGCATCGCATGGGGCGGGTCGCAAGATGTCGAGAACCAAAGCCAAAGACTCGATTACAAAAGATGATTTGAAAAATGCTCTCCAAAAAGCAGGCGTACAGCTTATTGGTGCCGACCTAGACGAAGCTCCACAGGCATACAAAAACATTGATAAAGTAATGGCTGCCCAAACCGAATTGGTTGATGTGTTGGCTAGGTTTTCGCCCAAGATTGTGAGAATGGCTGATGGCCGAGAAAAAGCAGAAGATTAATAATTTGCTAATAATTATTATATTTTATCATTAAATTTTCATATTTTTGTTAAAAAATTATACTGATAAACGTATGAATAAATGTGTGTTTTTAGACCGAGATGGTGTTTTGAATAATGAAATTGGGGGATATGTTTATCAAGAAAAAGACTTGTCCTTTACCCCAAATATGGCCGAAGCTCTTGCTATCCTAAAAAAAGCAGGTTTCTTGCTTATTGTCATTACCAACCAAGCGGGTATTGCCAAAGGCTTATACACTCGTAATGATGTTAGGCATATTCATCAATTAATCCAAAACGAATGTGGTCAAGTCTTAGACGACCTGTATTTTAGTCCACATCACCCCGACTATACTTCGCAAACGTTGTTGCGAAAACCCAGTTCACTGATGATTGAAAAAGCCATGGCCAAACACAACATCGACCCCGCCCAGTCTTGGATGATTGGCGACCGCCCCCGAGACATTGAGGCTGGCCAAAGGGTGGGCCTCAAAACGATTCATCTTACCACCGAAAGTCCCTCGGCATTGGCCACAATCATTGCCAATGATTTATTAGAAGCTACCCAAAAGTTGATTGCTACTTAAAAATAAAGGCTTGCACATTGTGCAAGCCCCAATTTATTATTCTACCGAAACGCAATATTTTTTGATAAATCAGTGATTATAAGTGATTTGTCTTGTTTTTTAATTTTAACTTCCACACATATCGCAACCTTCGGGATTATCTAACGAACAAGCGATGCCGTCTTTAGGCTCATCGTTCCATGATTGAACCGATGGCTCGGCGGCGGCGGTTACGGCGGCTTGCATGGCCTGTGGTGTGGCCAAATAATCCATCTCTTTTTCTGTTATGGTTTCTAAAACTGGCTCTTTCGATGCCTCGGCTTGTTTCTCAACCGTAAACTTAATGGCATCGGCAGCGGCCTTGGTTCTAAGATAATACATTCCCGTTTTTAGGCCACGCTCCCAAGCATGAAAGTGCATGGCTGTAAGTTTGGCATCGTTTGCGTCTTGAATATGAATATTCAATGATTGGCTTTGGCAAATATAGGCTCCACGGTCGGCGGCCATGTCGATAATGGTACGCTGTTTAATTTCCCAAACGGTTTTGTATAATTCTTTGATACTGGCTGGAATCTCGGCAATGTTTTGGATAGAACCATTAGCAGCGATGAGCTTATTTTTCATGCTATCGTTCCAAAGGTTTAGCTTTACCAAATCCTTCAAAAGGTGTTTGTTTACCACAACGAACTCGCCAGCCAAAACCCTTCTTGTGTAAATATTAGAAGTAAATGGCTCAAAACACTCATTGTTCCCCAAAATCTGACTAGTCGAAGCCGTAGGCATTGGCGCCAACAAAAGCGAATTTCTTACACCGTGTTTTATTACTTCTTGACGGAGGGCTTCCCAGTTCCATCGGCCAGAATCTGGCGTAACATTCCACATATCAAACTGAAAAACACCCTTAGAAATTGGGCTACCTTTCCATGATTCATAGGGGCCTTCTTTTTTGGCCAATTCCATCGAGGCCGTCATGGCTGCAAAATAGATGGTCTCAAAAATATCTTTATTCAATTGTTTTGCTTCTTCGCTTTCAAAAGGCATTCTAAGCATCACAAAGGCATCTGCCAAACCTTGTACGCCAAGCCCAATGGGGCGATGACGAAGGTTAGAATTTTTGGCTTCTATTACTGGATAATAGTTTACGTCGATAACCTTATTTAGATTTTTTGCCGCAACTACGGTTACATCATACAGTTTTTGATGGTTAAATTTAAAGAAACCTGTTTCGTCTTTCTCGATAAATTTAGGTAAGGCCAAAGAGGCCAAATTACAAACCGCCACTTCGTCGGGCGAGGTGTATTCTATAATCTCGGTACAAAGATTAGACGATTTGATAGTCCCTAAGTTTTGTTGATTCGATTTTTTGTTGGCAGCATCTTTAAACAACATATAGGGCGTACCTGTTTCGGTTTGCGAAACCAAAATCTCGTTCCATAAATCTCTAGCCAAAATGGTTTTGCGAGATTTACCAGCCAATTCATAGCTTTCGTATAGTTGTTCAAAGGCTTCGCCATGGACATCGGCTAGGCCAGGGCATTCGTGCGGACACATCAGCGACCACGTGTCGTTGGCTTTGACACGCTTCATGAACAAATCTGGAATCCAAAGGGCAAAGAATAAATCTCTGGCACGGTTTTCTTCTTTTCCGTGGTTTTTGCGTAATTGTAAAAAATCAAAAACGTCGGCATGCCAAGGTTCGAGATAAATGGCAAAAGAGCCTTTGCGTTTTCCTCCGCCCTGATCCACATAGCGAGCCGTGTCGTTAAAAACTCGCAGCATCGGCACAATACCGTTAGAAGTACCGTTTGTGCCTTTGATATATGCCCCTGTGGCTCTGATGTTATGAATGCTAAGGCCAATGCCCCCAGCCGACTGCGAAATTTGAGCCGTTTGTTTTAGGGTATCATAAATGCCAG
>JAYWHL010000352.1:0-2916 GCA_043777715.1 Cytophagaceae bacterium
TCAATAAATTTTCTTTGTTTTGACTATCGGTTTTGGCGGCGGCTTTTGTTAAAGCCTCCAAAGCCAAACCAACTGCCAGCGAATTTCTAGTAGCTTTTATTTTTTTTAAATCTTCTATTTGTTTTTCTCTAACTACCTGATTATCAATATCTAAAATTTCAATTTTTGATTTTTCTTGGGTTTGGTATTTATTTACCCCCACAATTACATCTCTTTTGGCATCTATTTTTGCTTGTTTTTTGGCGGCAGCTTCTTCAATTCTTAGTTTTGGCAAGCCTGTTTCTATGGCCTTGGTCATGCCCCCAAGTGCCTCCACTTCTTCAATCAAAGTCCATGCTTTTTGAACCAATTGGTCGGTAAGGTATTCCACATAATAAGACCCTCCCCAAGGATCAACAACGTTACAAATATTAGCATTTTTTTGAAGATATAGCTGCGTATCTCTGGCAATAGCCGCCGAAAAGTCAGTGGGCAAGGCAATGGCTTCGTCCAGAGAATTAGTATGCAAACTCTGGGTATGACCCATCACGGCAGCTAGGGCTTCGATACAAGTACGAGCTACATTGTTGTAGGGGTCTTGTTCGGTAAGGCTCCAGCCCGAAGTTTGGCAGTGGGTTCGGAGGGCGAGCGATTTATCTTTTTTAGCCCCAAAACTTTTTACAATTTTTGCCCAAAGTAGCCTTCCCGCCCTCATTTTAGCAATTTCCATGAAATGATTCATGCCTATTCCCCAAAAAAAAGATAACCGAGGAGCAAAATCATCTATGTCAATTCCTGCGTTTATTCCAGTACGTATGTATTCGATTCCATCGGCAAGGGTATAGGCCAGTTCAATATCGGCCGAACCGCCAGCCTCTTGAATATGATACCCTGAAATAGAAATAGAATTGAATTTGGGCATATATTTGGCCGTGTATTCAAAAATATCGGCAATGATTCGCATCGAATGTTGGGGAGGATAGATGTAGGTGTTTCTCACCATAAATTCTTTGAGAATATCGTTTTGAATCGTTCCCATTAATTTTTCTTGGCTAATACCCTGCTCTGATGCTGCCACAATAAAAAAGGCCATGATGGGTATTACAGCACCGTTCATGGTCATTGATACCGACATTTGGTCGAGAGGAATTTGGTCGAAAAGCACCTTCATATCCTCTACGGAATCAATGGCAACACCCGCTTTGCCCACATCGCCTTTTACCCGTGGGTGGTCGGAGTCATAGCCACGGTGGGTGGCCAAATCAAAAGCCACCGACAGTCCTTTTTGGCCAGCGGCAAGGTTTTTTCTATAAAAAGCATTGGAGGCTTGGGCCGTAGAAAACCCCGCATATTGGCGTATTGTCCAAGGTTGTTGGATATACATGGTGGAGTAGGGTCCTCTCAAAAACGGAGGTTTGCCCGCTCCAAAACCAAGGTGTTCAAGGCTGGCTAGGTCTTGGGAAGTATAATAAGATTTAAGGGCAATGCCTTCGGCAGTATTTATTTTTTTTGTAGAACTTTCGGGCAAAAAAAGTTTGCCAGCCAATTCTTTTCGTTGCAGTACAATATGGCTAAGTTTTGGTTTCATGTGTCGTTTAGCTTATTTTCATGCAATATCCTTAAAAACAAGACAAAAGCCACTTAAAATCAACTAAATCTTAGATTGTCCATTACCCCAATCCTACCTCACGTTTCTCTTACGATTCGATTCATAATCTTCAAAGATAAATTCGCCCAAACCCTTCAAACTCGAATAATACGCCTTTCCGTTGTTTACTTGCGTAAATTCCTGCACAAATTCTTTGAGCCATTGGTCTCTGGCAATCATAAAGGTTGTAATCGGGATTTTCAAACGGCGACATTGAGCCGCCAAATTAAGGGTTTTGTTCAATATCTTTTTGTCCAAACCAAACGAATTTTTATAGTAATTTATACCTACTTTCAAACACGTTGGTTTGCCATCGGTTATCATAAAAATTTGCTTGTTTTTGTTTTTCCTTCTCCGTAACAAATCCATCGCTAGTTCCAAACCCGCCACCGTATTGGTGTGATAGGGACCAACTTCAAGATAGGGCAAATCCTTGACTTGAATCTGCCAAGCATCATTTCCAAAAACAATAATATCTAGGGTATCTTTTGGATATTTGGTCATTATCAGTTCCGACAAAGCCATGGCCACTTTTTTGGCGGGCGTTATGCGGTCTTCGCCATAGAGTATCATCGAGTGACTAATGTCTATCATCAGCACGGTGGAGGTTTGGGCTTTATACTCTTTGTCCATGATTTCGAGGTCATTTTCGGTAAGCATAAAGTTCTCTACTCCGTTGTTTATCTGAGCATTACGGATAGACTCAGTCATGGCAATTTGGTCTAAAGAATCGCCAAACTGATATTCACGTTGGTCGGTATTTAGCTCATCGCCGCCACCTTGATAGGGTGTTCGGTGATTCCCGCCCGAATTTGTTTTTTTCAATTTACCAAAAATCTCATCAAGCGACTGTTTTCGGATACTTTGCTCGCCCTTTGGTGTTAAAACAGGGCCGTTTCCTTGCCCGTCGCCTTTTTCTTCTTTTAAGTAGCCCTTCGATTTAAGGTCTTCTATAAAATCGGCAATGCCATAATTATCATCTGTCAGGTTGTATTGTTTGTCCAATTCTGTGAGCCACGACAAAGCCTCCGAAGCATTGCCCGAAGTCATGGTTATTAATTGATTAAAGATATCTAGTAACTGGTCGAACTTGGCCTTGTTACTATCTTTTTGGTCTTCGGGAATATAATCAGAAAAGCGATAGCCTATCATAATGTTGAGTGATGAATGTTGAGTGATGAATTTTTGTATGTTTTCTGAACGTTCGGTGCTTTGCCCAGTCATTCACAATCAATAAACATCAAAATATTAAAATTGGTTTTTGAAAGATTCAAAACAAAGAATTTCTT
>JAYWHL010000353.1:0-2913 GCA_043777715.1 Cytophagaceae bacterium
CTAGAATCATGGCCGCCAGCATTTGGCCTTCAGGGTCGTGGCTGTCGCCAAGAGAGCGTTTAAACGCTTGCATGAAAAAATTAGGAGATTTGGGTAGTCCAGAATTTGTCGGACTTGCAAGCATACAATCTACGACTAAGGAAATACTGATGTTATTTACGTCTCCAACAAATTTCCTTTCAAAAAATGTATTGATTTTTTCAGGTTCTTCAACTTTGGTAATAAAGAAAACTATACTAATAAAAAGCATTTTTAGTTCTTCTTCATTCCATTCATCCCACTTTAGTTCAAGTCGATAACGGGCTTGTTCAATGATACGCTGCTCAATTTCATTAAGCGTACCATTGGCACTAACCCAATTTTTAAGAATATCACAATTCCGATTCTTTTTGATGTCAAAACTATCAATTACTTCAAAAATATTGTAATGATTCAATTTTGTCGATGCCTCCATTGTATTATTGAGTTTTATTTTTAAAAAAATTTAGTCGTTAATCCTTTGTGAAATTGAACATAAGATTTTAACAAAAAATCTATTCTTTTTTTGAATCTGATTAAATTGCAACTTAATTCAGAAAATATGTACCCACAACAAGCCGTAAGAAATTTTGTAAATGATGTTTTTTTGGCCATTGGTTGCCCTATTGAAGACGCAAAACTAGCAAGTGATATTTTGATAAGTGCTGATTTACGAGGAATCGACTCGCATGGTGTGGCACGATTGGCGGGCTATGTTCGCCTTTGGGACAATAAAAGACTAAATCCAAGGCCAAATATCAAGGTTATTCGTCAAATGCCAAGCACCGCAACGGTTGATGGCGATGCAGGTTTGGGTTTGGTGGTTGCCCCAAAGGCGATGGAAATTGCAATGGAAAAATCAGAAATAGCTGGGTCGGGTTGGGTGGCTGTTCAGAACTCAAATCATTTTGGTATTGCTGGTTATCACGCTATGTTGGCACTAGAAAAAGACATGATTGGTTGGGCCATGACTCATGCTGCACCGCTCGTAACACCAACTTTTTCAAAAGAAAAACTATTGGGTACAAATCCAATTGCCATTGCTATTCCTGCACAAAATTACCCTCCTTTCGTGGCTGATTTTGCCAGTACTGCTGTTGCTTATGGCAAATTAGAAATTTTACAACGTAAAGGACTACCCGTTCCCGATGGTTGGGTACAAGACAAAAACGGAAACATTACCGACGATGCCCATGCCGTAAAAAATGGTGGTGCCTTGTTGCCTCTTGGAACTGACCGAGAACATGGTTCGCACAAGGGCTATGGGCTGGGGGCGATGGTAGATATACTTTCGGGGGTGTTGTCGGGGGCGAATTTTGGTCCTTGGGTGCCGCCTTTTGCAACCGCTAGTTTTATGAACGTTCAGGCACAAGTAGGTCTTGGAACGGGACATTTTTTGGGAGCAATGCGAATAGACGGTTTTAGAGAAGTAGATGAATTTAAGGCCAGCATGGATATTTGGATTGAAAGATTCAAAAATGCAGAAGCCGTTGAAGGTAAGCGAGTTATAATTCCAGGCGAACCCGAACGAGCGTTTGAAGCCCAACGGATGATAGAAGGTTTGCCTTTAATAGAACCCGTTATTGAGGGGCTTTTTGAATTATCTAAACGCTTTTCTGTTCCTTTTTTTGATTAAATCTCGCTAACGTATCTTTAGAAATTTATGCCTAAATTTAACATTCAACCTTAATTATTTAGGTTCAACTATAATTTGTACGAAAATTTATTTTAGACCACCAAGCCTCAAAGACACCACGAAATTAATTGTTCAATTTCAATAACTTGGAGACTTCGTGTCTTGGTGGCTTATTTTAATCCCTTATCAATCATAGAAGAACCATTATTCATCAATTAATTATTCATTTTTGCCATGACCAATACCACTAAATACATTAGAATTTTTATCATTGTTTTTTCTTTTTTTTCTGCAAGTTTTTCACTTTATATCTGGCAAATTTTTCGAACTCCGAATTTGCAAGCCGATAAATCCGAAAGTTTTACGCTGTTGATTCCCTCTCAACACGCCAATTTTGAAACCGTTTGGGATTCCCTAAAAGCTCATTCTGTTGTAAAAGATGAGGTTTCTTTTAAGTTTTTGTGTAAGATATTAAAATACAAAGACCACGTAAAAGCGGGTAGGTATGTGATAAACAAGGATATGGGCAATTATGCCGCTATAAAAATGCTAAAGGCTGGCGAGCAAACGCCTGTAAAACTAACTTTCAATAATGTTAGGTTACAAAAAGATTTGATTCATAAAATTGGTACAAAATTTGAATTTGATAGTTTGAGTTTTGCTACTTTAATTTCATCGGATTCGGTTTGTAGAAAATACGGCTTTACAACCGAAACTATTTTATGTATGTTTTTGCCAAATACCTATCAAGTTTATTGGGATACTACTCCCCAAAAACTATTGGACAGAATGAAATTTGAGTATGATAATTTTTGGACAAACGACCGCAAAGCAAAAGCTAATATATTAGGAATGAGTACCACCGATGTTCAAATTTTGGCTTCAATTGTGGAGGAAGAAACCAAAAAAAATGATGAAAAACCAATGGTTGCAGGATTATATTTGAATCGTTTGAAAATAAATATGCCCCTTCAAGCCGACCCAACGGTAAAATACGCCCTCAAAGATTTTGGAATTAAACGAATTTTGTTAGAACAATTGAGGGTAGATTCTCCCTACAATACTTACAAAAATACAGGGCTACCTCCAGGGCCAATTCGTTTGGCAGATTTGAGTTCGGTTGATGCCGTTTTGAATCCCACAAAACATAATTATACCTATATGTGTGCCAATCCTGCTTTGAATGGTACACATATTTTTGCAGAAAATTATGAAGACCATCTCAAAAATGCTGCCCTTTATCAAGCTGCCTTAAACCA
>JAYWHL010000354.1:0-8055 GCA_043777715.1 Cytophagaceae bacterium
CTTTTGGCATTGTCAATGCCTAGTTTTGCCCAAACCAATGATTCGGGCGTTGATAGCCTTAGTAGAGGCTTGAATCCGTTTCAAGGTTTGAAAAAATCAAGATTTGCCAATCAAATTTCAATAACGGGCCCCGACCGTATTTTTAGGTATAAATCTTCGTCTTGGCTTATTTCTTCGAGTAGCCCAAACCAGCTTATCACAGGAGCAGACGGCAAGCTAAGAGCAAACGTTGATTGGACTACCCTAACAGGCAAACCCACAACTTTTGCCCCAAGCAGCCATAGCCACCCCATTACCGACCTTACAGGCCAAACCATTGCTGCCACTGTTACAGGCCAAACCTTAGCCTTAACCGTTAATAATACAAGCACGTCTGTAACCCTGCCAAGTGGCGGTGGCAGTACATGGATAGAAAAAAATGTATTGGATATTTCTGGGGTCAGAAATGACGGCGTGGCCTTCACTCCCAATAACCTAAACAGCTATATGGCCACACTAAGCACTACTGGTGGTGGTACAATTGTTTGGCCAAAATCTAACAATAGGTATCTACTAGACTGTTCGACAACGTCATTAATTATTCCCTCTAATATTCATTTTCGGGGCTTAGGCTTGCCAAAAATAGCCGTTTCGGGTAGCCCAAATGCTAACACCCCGCCTATTACTTCACAAAGTTATACCACACAATTGGGGACAGGATTACCCTCAGCTTATGATGTTAATATTAGCATAGATGGCATTGAGTTTGACGGTCTAAAATCCTTAAATGATACCATGTGTTCGGGTAATTATTCGGGTAATATTATTTTATTTTTTGGGGTAAAGGGCTTAAAAATAAGCAATTGCGTGGTTAGAAATGCCAAAAATGATGGAATTACTGCCACCATTTGCGAAGACGTTTCAATAACAAAAAATATAATTTATGATACTTGCAAAGGTGGTATATATTCGTCAGGAAACAGTAGAGTTGTTATTGCAAATAATATTATAGACCATGTTTCGGGGTTTATTACGGGGACATCAAATTATTTTTGGGGGTTTTCAATTTTGGTTGCTTCCACCAATATGGTTACTGTTGTGGGTAATACCATCAACCGAGGTAACACAGGAATAAGTATTGACCGAGCCACTCAAAATTATACCGTAAGTGCCAACACAGGTAAATGTTATCTGGGGTCGGCAACGGCTTTTAACATTGCCACAGACCAAACCTTTAACGGTGGCACTACGCTTCGATGGTGGGGTACTAGAAACGGAACTGTAACAGGCAATGCGATTGAAGGCAAAATATGGATTAAGGGAGCAGAACAATTGAATTTTTCAAACAATATTATTAGAAACCGTGCCAACTGGAATACTAATGTGGTTTGGATAAATGAAGCAAAAAATCTAATATTTTCAAATAATCAAATTATATGCGATGCCAACGGAGTAGCCATCTACTTAACCAACACAGCCGAGACAAATTATGGAGATTTTGATAATGCAAATAACGTTCAGCCCAATGCTGGGCATACTAGAAACATTGATATTTTTGGCAATAAAATAGTAGTGATTAATACTGCGGTCAATGCACTAGTAATGATAAGCTGCGATGCTTCAAGAATATCAAACAACACCCTTAAAAATATTATTGCACACGATAATATTTATCAAGATGCTACCAACTGGGGTGCTATTGTATCGGGCTTTACATCGCCTGCCGCTCCTGCCAACGGTATTGTAGCTTATAACAATATCCTCAACACCGTTACAAACGGCTTTGCAAAATCTGACGGCAGTTTCTAAATTCATAAAATAAGATAATCAATGACCACCTCCTATAATCAACTCCAGGGGCCTGTTTCGGCTTTGCCCAAATTACAGGGCTATCTCCCCAATGGCAAGTCTGTTTTAATGCCTCTTTTGGGAGGTAATAGCATTGTTTCGGTGCTTGAAAATCCTGCCCAAGGGGCTAAAACTTATCGCATTGGCCGAAACATCGCCTTTAGGTTGGTTATTGAGGTGGCCTATCAAGTTAATATCTTATCCAATATATCGCTTGAAATCCCTGCAAATTCTTTGTTCAATCTTAACATCGAAGCCACAGGGCCTAATGCCGTTTTGTTGTATCATCTTGTCCCCGCAGCAATAACTACCGAACAAATCGCCCCAAATATCTTTACGGTTTCCAACGAAAATACAGGTACGGGTACGGGAACAGGTACGGGAACGGGAACAGGTACTGGCACGGGTACGGGAACAGGCACAGGTACGCCACCACCTGACCCAAATATTACGCCCATTTTGCCCCCTGGTGGCACAAATATTAATCCACTAGATGACGACTGGATATTTGATAGCGAATATGATATTGATTTACCAAACTCTGGCCTTGACGACCTTGGCATAGCCTTGCGTTTAACAAGCAACCCCTCGGCCATTGTTGGGAATGTTGCCAGTAGTATTGCCTTTGATTTAACCATCGAAAACTACAATACCACTGCACTAGCGGCAGGAACAAAAGTATTTATTCCGTTGCCTACTGGCTTTAGTTTTGTGAGTTCGGCCTCGCCCATCGTGGCTCAAGGTTCGTTTTTAGAAGCTACTTTTGGGCAAATTCCTCTTAATACAGTTGTTACTTTTACGTTTGTGGCTTCGGCCAATATTGCCAGCACAACGCAATTGGTAGGGTATATTCCAAGCACCATACACCGTGCCGAATGTTTGATAAGGGTTAATGCCTTGGGTGTGGCTCTTAGAAATATCCCTAATTTGTGGTTTAATATCGATGCCTCTGATACTGACCTCACGGCCAACGAATCGGACATCGTAAAAATAGCCGTGGCCATACGAAATGACGGAGCAACGGCCATGCCTACCGAAATACTAGAAATACCTTTGCCAGCCAATGTATCTTTTGTTGGTAAGAAAAACCAAGACCTTGTTTTTGATAACAACAAAGTATATGTACCCTTTGGCTTGGCCGTTGGCGAACTCAAATTATACGAATTTTGGGTACAAATAAGCTCTTGGACGGATATTACAATGAGTGCCTACTTGGTAGAAACTACCATGGCCGATAGTATTAATATTGGGGTTTATAGCCGTAGGACTGTGGATAATACAGTAGAATATCAAGGAGGTTTTGCGGCAGCAGTAAATAACCAAAATAATTATATTGCGGGCCCACAAGTATCAATTGATAATAAGCGGTTTTTTATTGCTGTTTTATTTGGAACAATGCGAGATTCGTTGGTAGAAATTACCTATCCAACAAATGCCAACAAACTAGGATTTATCAACGGAGGAAATAACCACGTAGCTGCAACAACCTTAATAGATGTACCAGGGCGATGGGTTGGTATTGTAAGCCTCAATGCCAATAATCATAGTACTGAATGGGAGCTGCTCTCTAACACAGGCGGTACCTTCAAAATGAAAGTATTAGGTACAAATATTGAAGCCTCATGTGTTTTTCCACCTAATGACCCTTATATAGCCCCAGCCCCCTAACCCCCAATGGGGGAATTTAAAGCCAATTGCCTCAAGCATATAGCCTAAAGCACGTAATCAAAACCAACATAAAGCCATGAGCAAAATTAAAGTAATTAAACAAAAAAACAAGACAACTGGGGCAACTCGGTTTGTAAAAGAGTCCGTAAAAGGGTCAAGAATTTTTGATAAAGTTATTCCAACCCCAACCCCTTTGCCCGTGGCTAATAGTGGCCTTATCATCATTAAAAACACAAATGGTATTATACTGGCATGGTCGGGCAAGCAAGCCACCATTGACCTTGTAAACGGGGGAGTACTCAAGCACCTTGGCACGCCAGACCAAAACCTAGTGAATACATACGATTTAGGCCGCTATAACGGAGCATCTATTTATTCTAATCCCGAACCTTACCACATTAATGGCAAAGCCGAGCATATAAGTTTTGTTTCGGCAAGTTGGAATCCCGTACAGGCAGGCGATGCAGGGTTTAATCCTAGTAAAGTGCTAGAAAGTAGCTGGAATGCCACCACGGGCGAATATTATGCCAAAACTCGACCTCAACAATGGAAGTTTACGGATTCTGTACCCGAACCCGAATGCCTTTTTGAAACTTGGTACAAACCCATTCTTGGCACTACGGCCATACAAGTTCGCCAGCGTGTGAGCCTAAGCCGAACAGGCGGCCAAATACATAACGGAAAGGCACTTGAGTTGCCATTTGGAATGTTTGACCGAAACCTTGAAAGCCTAATTACCTACACTGGCAATGCACCATTTACGGGGGCAGCAACCCAAAGTATTAGCTATGATTATGCAGCTTTTGGCCAGCCAAATACGGCGGCTTATGTAAATGGATCTGAACACTGGGCGGCATTGGTTAGGGCAGATGGGCAGGGCGTAGGCTTGGTTATTCCAAGAATTTTAGACGGCAATGGCAATGTTCTACAAACAGGCCGTACAGATTTTAGGGCGAATAAATACCTTAATGCAGACGGTAGCCAAAACCCAATGATGTACCTACAAAGCCCCGATACCTATAACGATATGGGTAACAATGTGATAGACAAAACCTATTATTGGGTACTAGGCACAACCGAACAAATTAGGGCTTTTGCCGTTTCGGTGCATTAATTAGCTATGTATTCAAAAAATTGGATTAAGTAAAAAAAGGAAGGCTTCGCTTCGAGCGAAGGCTTCCTTAACAAAACTAAAAACATACTCAAAATGAAAATCATAAAAGACAGAATACTAGACCATTACCGAACTTCAATTTTAGGGCTTTTTTGCTTAGGCTCTGGCCTCTGGGTGCTAAATGGCTCATTGGCCGAAAGCTCAAAACTAACCATTGGCCTCTTGCTCTTGGGCGGAGCGATGGTTTTGTTTGGCGTAAAAGACCCAAAAAATTTGATTAAGTAAAAAAGGAAGGCTTCGTTCAAAACCAAAAAATCAGATTACAAATGAATCAAATTAGTGAGCTTATTAAAAAAATCAAAGATGAAGGAAATCAAAATCTTTCAATCAAAATTGATATTTCAAGCAAAACTCAAAAGGAGATTGAACAGTATTTGAATATTGATTTAACTGGATATGTTTTTGAAATTTCTTTGTTTGCCCTTCGTCATATTATCAAAAGGCATAATAACGAAAAAATAGAAGCTGCAAGAAATCAAGTAGTAATAACCAACAAAGAGTTAGAAAAAATTCCTTTGGTAATAGAGCAATTTGATTTTTGTTATGCTGACGGCAAAAATAAAATTGGAAAAGATGTATTTGTATTTGTTAAAAATTTAGGTAACAGATATATCATTATCAAAGAAATTAGAACAGGTAGAAAAACTATTTCTTTGGATAGCATGAGGATTGTTAAAATAAAAAAGCGAAAAACACCCTAACAGTACTTTTCGCTCCATGCAACGAACAATGCCTAAGCCAGGTTCCCAACGTCCGATAACGACTTTGCACATACAAAATTAACAAAAATAATTAATCCCCCAACAAAATGTTACCAAGCCTCGAAGCCCTCGAACAAATTTTCACAAGGTCGCCCATAGAAAAATACTATGCGGCTTTGCTCCAAACCTTAGAAAAATATGGCATAATGACCCCAGCCCGTATTTGTGCATTTTTGGCTCAAATTGGCCATGAATCTGATGAGTTTAGGGCCGTTGAAGAATACGCCAGTGGCATTGCCTACGAAGGCCGCAAAGACCTAGGCAATACCCAAAAAGGCGATGGCATAAAATACAAAGGGCGGGGTTTGATTCAGATAACAGGCCGAGCCAATTATGCCCAAATGAGTAAAGATTTGGGAATAGATTTTATCAAGAACCCGCACCGCCTCAAAGAACCCTTTTATGCGTGTTTGTCAGCGGGCTGGTATTGGGATAAACACAAACTCA
The DNA here is from genome assembly GCA_043777715.1 of Cytophagaceae bacterium. GTDB lineage: Bacteria > Bacteroidota > Bacteroidia > Cytophagales > Spirosomataceae > JAYWHL01. The sequence goes on from JAYWHL010000354.1 coordinate 5,878, forward strand.
ATACCTTGGCCGATGCTGGAGATTTTAAGGCCATAACCAAAAAAATAAACGGAGGCTACAACGGCCTAGACCACCGAACGGCACTCTACAAAAAGGCCAAAGGCTTGATTTGGTAGGGGTTTGTAATTATAAATCACAAGCTAAAATAAGTAAAAGCAAGGGATTTTAGGTTGCTATTATATAAGTTGAAATAGGTCAAAAAAGGTTTTAAAAGTAACAATATTAGTTTTTGCATACTTTTCAATTTTGAGCAAATCGGGGTCGCCAGTAGTTAGATATTTTGCTTTAGAATCTCGACAAAGGCTTAATAAAAAATAATCGTTGGCATATCTTCCTGCTTTTACTTTGGAGGTTACCATAATTTTTAAGGAATAAGAGATAAACCCAGCAATAAATACTTCAATTTTTTTTGAGGTTATGCTTTTTTTCTTGAAATATTCAACATCAGCAAAATGCCTAATTTCTTGTAAAAGAGTATCGCTGTAACATATTTCAAAAAAATCAAGGTGGTTCAAAAGCCAAATAAATCGCTCTCTTGTAATGCCTCCAATTAGTACACTAGCAATAATATTTGGGTCAATGACAATTCGTATTTTATTTGTATCCATGTTTTTCTCTGATTGATTTTACGGCTTTGTTAATATCACTTTGTTGAGCCGATTGTTGAGGTAGGCTATTCAAAAAAACGATTGAATCTTTAATTGCTTTTTCCTTTTTTGTTGTAGTTACAGGTTTAATCTCAACAAAAGGTAGTGTTTTGAGATATAACATTAAAGCATCAGCCTGTTTGCTATTGTCTATTTGTAGGGTGTATTGAGTCATTTTGTTTTAGTTAAAAAGTTTCTTAAAAATGGTTGAATCAAGTTAAATTTCTACTTATTGTGCCTGTATCGGCTAGGATTAGTCGCATGGTTGAATAAAAGGATATTTTTTTATAATTTTTGCGGCTTCGGTCATTGGGTCTTTGCCGTCCGATTTTTTACGCTCATTATATTGTATTCTTTATCATTTTAATTTTTCAAATATAACAATAAATCATCATATAATTTTCCGCACAAAATGAACAATAATCGTGATACCATAACCCTAAATTTTGATAAATGGGTGGCCATTTTTACTATCATTTCAGTACTATGTTCTGGGCTATATGCCTACTCTTCGGCCCTCACAAAGTTTAACGCTCTAAGTTCGGCCGTTGAACGCCACGACCGTGAGATGTCTGAACTCAAAGCTATTATCAAAGAACAGAATAATAGTTTCAAAGATTTCGCAAAGTCTAACCAAGACCTGCACGACAATTGGCTTGAAATAAAAACAATTATCAAACAAAAAAACAATAACTAAATGGCTAGTATTCAAGTGCCTATGGTTTCGGCCAAATTTTATACCCAACCTTTGCTCAATGCGGGGCTGGCGGCCGTAAACGATGTTATCAAAACTTATGGCAAAACCATTGAAACCATTAGCCGCCTTACGGGCGTGATAGAAGAAGTGATTTATTCTTTTATTTGGGTGGAATCGGGCGGCGACCGTTGGGCAACCACAGGCCGCTTTGGCCGCCCCCTAAGCAACTTTGTGGGCCTTATGCAAATAGATGCCTCGGCCAGTATTACTGCTATTTTTTTGGCTAACAAAATGGGCTTGCTCACGCCCGACCTTAGTAAATATTTAGTGGGTTTTTTAGGCCAAAAAACTTTGGATTGTATTCTGACTATGAAAAACCAAAGCCTACCCAATTGTAGGCCGCTCATTACCCAGAAGCAATTGATTGATAGCCCCGAACTTAATATTTTGTGTGGAAGTATTTACATCATGGTTTTGAGTAAAAGATATATTGAGAACGGGACTATCCGACTAGACAAAGTGATTGTGGCCTATAACCGTGGCATCAATGTAGAGAGCCGTGTGTTCCCGATGCAAAACCTAAGCCCCGAACAAGTGTATAGTCAGGTATTAAAAAGTAATATGACCACCCAAAACGCAAAAATTACCCAAGTATATATTTCAAAAATTGTAGGGCCTTCGGGTATGCTCACGGCCCTGATAAACCCCCAAAAACTTAGCTATGCTTAAAACTATTATCAAATTTTTCAAAAGCCCGCTTTGTACGCTCAATGTCAATGTGTTTTGGTTTTGTGTGATGTTCCTGTTTTTTTCGGCAATGATAAATGTGTTTAT
>JAYWHL010000355.1:0-2907 GCA_043777715.1 Cytophagaceae bacterium
AAAAGGTTTTTTATTTAAAAAAATAGTATGCTTGCATACTATTTTCAAATTTGTTCGTTAAGTTTGTCGAAAGAATTTCACAAGGTTTTATTCTGTGAAATCATTACAAAACATCAATCAACAAATAAATAAAATGAAAATCTTAGTTTGCGTAACCAACGTTCCAGACACAACGGCCAAAATTTCGTTTATTGAAAACGATTCTAAATTCAATAAAAATGGCGTACAGTATATCTGTGGCCCCTACGACGACTACGCCCTAAGCCGTGCCGTGGAATTAAAAGAACAATTGGGCGGAACAGTTACAGTATTGAATGTGGGCGATGCCGAATCTGATGCCGTAATTAGAAAGTGCCTTGCCATTGGTGCCGATGATGCCATCAGGATAAATTGCGAGCCAACTGATGCCTATTTTGTGGCCGAACAAATTGCTGCCGTTGCAGCTACCGAAAAATATGACCTGATTTTGATGGGTCGAGAATCAATTGATTTTAATGGAGGACAAGTACATGGAATTGTAGCAGAAATGTTGGGATTGCCGTCGTTTTCGCCTGTAATGAAGTTAGAAATTGAAGGCGATACCGTGAAATTAGCAAGAGAAATAGAAGGAGGTAAAGAATATTTAGAGGCCAAGTTACCATTGGTGGCAGGTTGCCAAGAGCCAATTGCCGAGTGGAAAATTCCGAACATGAGGGGTATTATGTCGGCAAGGTCAAAACCTTTGAGGGTTATTGAACCAGTAGGAAATAATATGCTTACAGCGGTACAAAAATTTGAATTACCAGCCGCCAAGGGAGCTTGTAAAATGATTTTGGCCGAAGACGCCGAGAGCCTTATTTCGTTACTCAAAACCGAAGCTAAAGTATTGTAAACCATCAATTTAACTTTTAATCATCTCAAAAATATGTCAGTTTTAATATTTGCAGAATTAGATAATGGCTCAATCAAAAAATCATCGCTTGAGGCCATTTATTACGGAAATCAATTAGCTCAAAAATTGGGAACAACCACCGTTGCTTTGGCTATTGGAAGTGCCTCTTCTGATGTTTTGGCTTTGGCTGGAAACGTTGGGGCTTCCAAAATTTTACACGCCAACGATGCTAAATTGGAAGGCCAAAATCCAATGGCTTATGCTTCGGTGATGGCCAGTGCCGCTACGCAAGAAAACGCCTCGGTAATTGTTTTGGCAAAATCGTCTTTAGGTGATGCCGTGGCAGCTCGTACCGCAGGAAAACTCAAAGCGGCTCTCGTAGCCAATGTTACGGAATTACCCGATTTATCTGATGGATTTTCTGTAAAAAGAAGTATTTACACAGGCAAGGCTTTTGCTGTAACTCAAATGAAAGCCGAAACTAAAATAATAGCCATTAAGAAAAATGCCGTTGAGGTAGTAGAATCAAGCGATTTGGCAGAGGTTGTGGCCTTTACGCCAGCGTTAGCATCGAATGATTTTGCGGCAACGGTTATCAAAACTGAAAAAGCAAGCGGCGAATTGTCATTAACCGAAGCCGATATTGTGGTGTCGGGTGGTAGGGGATTGAAAGGTCCAGAAAACTGGGCTATTTTAACAGACTTAGCCAAGGCTTTGGGGGCTGCTACGGGTTGCTCAAAACCAGTATCCGATTTAGATTGGAGGCCCCACCACGAACACATTGGCCAAACGGGCATTAAAGTTTCTCCAAATATTTATTTTGCTTGTGGTATTTCTGGGGCAATTCAGCATTTGGCAGGTGTTAATTCATCAAAAGTGATTGTAGCCATTAACAAAGACCCCGAAGCACCGTTTTTCAAAGCAGCCGATTATGGAATCGTTGGAGATGTTTTTGATGTGTTACCAAGATTGACAAAAGCCGTTTTAGCTGCGAAATGATATTATGAATAAAACCATCGTTTTGGTTCAATATTGAAATAAAGTTTGAAAATCAACATCAATGCTATGGCCTTTAGCCCATGTTTGCAATTGTTTTTAATTTATTAACTCATTAAGACTTGTTCTTGGTCGCTTTTTTTTAATTTTGTATTCATCGACTCATTAGGGTACAGTAATTATCAAAATAGATTAAAACATCTCGTGGAAAAAATTAAATTAGAAATATTGGGTTTATCACCCAGCCAACAACAAACTGGTTCGTTTGCCTTGGTTTTAGGAGAAGAAACTGGAAACAGACGTTTGCCCATTATTATTGGAATGTTTGAAGCCCAAGCCATTGCGATAGAAATTGAAAAAATTTCGCCCAATCGGCCAATGACCCATGATTTGTTTAAGTCTTTTGCACATACTTTTCATTACACGGTAACAGAAATTATGATTTCTGAACTCAGAGAAGGGATATTTTTTGCAAAGATTGTTTGCTCTGATGGTATCAAGGATTTTAATGTTGATGCCCGCCCATCTGATGCCATTGCTATTGGGCTACGGTTTGGAGTAAATATATACACAACCGAAGCCATTTTATCGGAAGTGGGTATTACGAGCAAAGAAATTGAAGATTCAGAAGAAGACGAAACAATAGAAGAGGAAATTGCAGAGAAAAAGCCGTTTTCTGACCAAATCAAAGAAATGGGAATTGAGGATTTAAACAAAGCCCTAAAGGCTGCCATAGCCAATGAAGACTATGAAAAGGCAGCTAAATTGAGAGACGAACTCGGAAAACGAAATTGATTTCTTAGTTTTTTTAAGAGATTTTCAACAAAAAACCTTTGCTTAGTGCAAAGGTTTTTTGTCTTTAAGAAAAGGCATTTCAAAGGATTTGTCAGAAATTAACAGTACTTTAGTTTCTGATTAGCAAGCCGATAACTTAGGGCCAGACGCCAAAAGCTAATTACTTTACGCCGTGCATCATAGCCGTCAGTTTTTTGCCAAAAACGAAAGCCAAAGCAGACATTACAAAGGTTGCCACTACAAAA
>JAYWHL010000356.1:0-2904 GCA_043777715.1 Cytophagaceae bacterium
TATTGAATTTCGGCTTGAAATTCGGCTAAAAATCGCATGGCATCGGCTTCAATATCAGGAAAATAATTGTCGTACATTTCTTGATAACTTCGCATAACGGCCAAATAAAATTTCTGAATATTGAAATCTAAATGCCTAGAAATTTCGGAAACCGTACTGATAAAAGCACTCAATTTGGTAGGGGCTGATGACATCAAATCAAGAAAATCGGTGGGTTCGATGCCAAAAATTTCGAGGGGCAATTGTGTTAAAATATCAGAATCGAGGAGTTCGGCGATGGGTTCAAGGTGTTTGTTCATCTTTAACGAAACCAGCGAGTCGTAATCAACATCAAGGGCATAAGACAATTGGAAAATCTTGTCGGCTTTTGGATATTTTTTTCCTTTTTCTATTTCGTTGAGATACGAAATTGAAAAATTGATTTTACGAGCCAAATCGCTCAAAGAAAGCCCTTTTTCTAATCGCAATTGCTTGATTTTTAGGCCAAAAATGAGTTTTAATTTGTCAGAAACGGTTGCCATAATTATTTAATTTGCTCAAAAATACTAAGATAAATCGAACAAATTTACAATCAACAAAGAATATCAATAAATTGCATGAACATCTTTAAAACCTCAAATTTTCTATGAAAAAACTAATCTTAATACTCATTTTCTTTGGTTTTTATTTTGGGTCAAATGCTCAAAATACGGCAGTATTATGGCCTGATTCTGCCAAAACTATTATCAATAAAAACATCTACGGCCACTTTGCCGAACACCTCGGGGCTTGTATTTATGGCGGGTTTTATGTGGGTGAAAACAATACTAAAATTCCAAACAAAAACGGTGTAAGGCTAGACATTGTTGATGCCCTCAAAAAACTCAAAATTCCTAACCTCCGTTGGCCAGGGGGCTGTTTTGCAGATACTTATCATTGGAAAGACGGCATTGGCCCAAAGCCCAAAAGGCCCTCGATGGTGAACACTTGGTGGGGTGGTGTAACAGAGGATAATGCGTTTGGAACGCACGATTTTCTGAATATGTGCGAACTCATTGGCACAGAACCGTACATTTCGGGCAATGTGGGGAGTGGCACGGTGCAAGAGTTGAAAGATTGGACACAGTACGTAAACCTAGCCGAAGGTACTAGTCCGATGTCGAACGAGCGACAACAAAATGGCCGTCAGAAACCTTGGGACGTATCTATTTGGGGAATTGGCAACGAGGCTTGGGGCTGTGGGGGCAATATGTCGCCCGAATATTATGTGAATATCTATCGCCAATACACAACCTTTATGTCTGCTGGCAAAAAGGGACTCTTTAGGGTGGCTTCGGGGGCAAATAGTGATAATTATAACTGGACAGAAACTTTGATGAAGGGAATCCCTGGCTATATGATGGAAGGGCTTGCCATGCACCATTATTCTGTGATAAATTGGGGTGATGGCAAAAAAAGTGATGCCGTTGATTTTACAGAAAATGAATATGCCAAAACAATGAAAGAAGCCCTAAAAATGGAAGAACTCATTGTAAAACATTCGGCCATTATGGATAAATATGACACCAAGAAAAAAGTAGCCTTGGTGGTGGACGAATGGGGTGGGTGGTATAATGTAGAAAAAGGCACAAACGGAGGGTTTTTGTATCAACAAAATACCATACGAGATGCCATGATTGCAGGCACTACGCTCAATACTTTTAATAATCATGCAGATAGAGTAAGAATGGCCAATTTGGCTCAAATTGTGAATGTGTTGCAGGCGGTGATATTGACCAAAGAAGAAAAAATGATACTCACTCCTACCTATCACGTAATGGAAATGTACAATGTGCATCAAGACGCCAAGCTGATTCCGCTTACTATCAAAAGCAAGGAGGTAATACTAGATGGCAAGGCTTTTCAGAGTATATCGGCTTCGGCATCAAAAAATGCTAATGGCCTAACACACATCACTTTAACAAACATCGACCCCAACAATAGCCAAGAAATTAACCTAGAAACAAAAGGAATTAAATTTAAAACTATCAAGGGAAGAATCCTAACCTCTGAACTTTTAACAGACCATAATACTTTTGAAAATCCCAATAAAGTACAACCCAAGATTTTTGACGGAACGACTGTTAGCGAGCATATCTTGAAAGTTAAACTCCCTGCACATTCGGTGGTGGTTTTGGAGTTGGAGTAACTAATGAAAGCGTTATTTATACAAAAAGGTTGGCTACTGAACCCTATCAATGGCCAACTTTTCGTAGGTTAAACGATTTTGGGAATTAATGCAGGTTATGCAATTTTTGAATCTTATTAGCCCAAATTTGCTTCGTTATAAATTTTTGATTTTCTTTTAGTTTTGAAAGTCTCCCTTTTCATAAATACAATCAAGGAACTCAGGTAAAGCTAGTATCTGTCGGTTTTCTCCCCTGCTAAACGAACTATGTGTAAAAAATTTTCCAAAAATTAGTTGGTTAAGCCATTAAAAATACTTTCCAGTGCTTTTCCAACTTTATAAATATCCAAAAACGAGTTGTAAAGGGGTACGGGCGAAAGCCTAATGCAGTTGGGTTCTCGCCAGTCGCCCCAAATTCCCCGTGTTTTTAGTTGTTCAAAAACCTCTTTCCCATTTTCATTTATCAATAACGAAAGTTGGCAACCGTGTTCGTGGTTGGGCTTGGGGGTAAGTATCTCAATTTGAGGGTATTGTTCAATGATTTCCCTAAGATACTGATGCAGTTGTTCTGATTTTAGCAATAGATTTTCAAAACCAGCAAGTTCAAAGAGGTTTAGGGCGGCTTTGTGGCTTGCCATTGCCAAGATATTAGGTGTACTGAGTTGCCAGCCGTCCGCTCCTTGCATGGGTACAAAGCCTTTGGTCATTTCAAAACGAGTGGCTTGGTCGTAACCCCACCAACCTGCCAATCTTTCTAA
>JAYWHL010000357.1:0-2895 GCA_043777715.1 Cytophagaceae bacterium
AATTGCATCGTTTTTAGGGTCGTAGTATAGCCAATTTCTTTTTGGATTGGTTCACGCTTATCGTTCAATTTTTCGTTTACATATCTTACACTTTGGGGGCTGTTTTCCCACAATACTTGTAAAATTTCTAGTTCGGCGTCGGTTGGGGGTTTGGCATTCATTATTTTTTGATTTTTTTTGATAAAACAAATGTACTACGAAAATATTCGTATATCCAAATTTTATCTACGTTTTTTTTCGTAGTTAATTAAAAAATTAAATTTTTTAGATATAAGTAACTGATTAAAAGCAATTTATGGTATTTTTTGCCGTAAGTGAAATTTCTAAACGCTAGGTCGCAAAGACGCTAAAATCCTCGTGTCATAGCGTTTTAATAATTTATTTATGTTAGTCCTTAAATTATACCCAATCGTTTAAAAACTAATTTCTTCTATCCAAACCTGTCATTAAACCAACAGAAAATACGTAAATTGTAGGCTCAATCGTAACCAATTATTTAGCATAAAGTACAATCCTTAAATATTCAAATTTTTACCAAATTATCTAATGAAACTCTTATTCACTTTACTTTCTATTGGCTTGTCTGTTAGCGTATTAGCTACTGATTTTCCAATAAAACCAGTTAAAAATAAACTAAAATTTGATGCCTCTAACGGTGGCATTAGCCTAGCAAAAGGCTTCAAGGCTTTGGTTGTGCATGAAGGCGTTGGCAAGGCTAGGCACATCGACGTTGCTCCCAATGGCGACATTTATGTAAAATTATCTAAACTAGAATCAGGAAAAGGCATTGTTGCCCTTAGAGATGCTGATGGAGACGGCAAGGCCGAAATCAAAAATCTATTCGGGGCATATCGAGGAACGGGCATGAGTATTCATAATGGTTACTTATATGCATCGTCTGATACGTCGGTTTATCGCTACAAAATGACAGCCAACGGCCTTTTAGACGATAATGCCAAAGCCGAAACCATTGTAACGGGCTTGAAACTAGAACGCCAACACGAGTCGAAACCTGTAACCCTCGATGACGACGGCCACCTTTTCGTAACCTTTGGGGCGCCGTCTAATTCCTGCCAAGAAACCGACCGCAAAACAGGAAGCAAAGGCATTGAGCCTTGCCCAATTAGGGATAATTATGCAGGAATTTGGCAATTTGATGCCAACAAGCTCAATCAAAAACAAAGCGATGGCGTTAGGTATGCTTCAGGAATCCGCAATGCAGTGGCCTTGGAATGGAACAAATCGCAAAAACAATTATATGGTTTGCAACATGGCCGAGACGATTTGCATAGGCTTTTCCCCGACCTTTACACCGTGGAACAAAGCACCGAGTTTCCGTCCGAAGAATTTATGCTTATCAAAAAAGGCTCTGATTTTGGCTGGCCATATTGCTACAACGACCACGCCCAAAACAAAAAAGTAACTGCCCCCGAATATGGCGGAGATGGTAAACAAGTTTCAAGTCGTTGCGAGGCCGCCGACAAGCCCATTATGGCTTTCCCTGCTCACTGGGCCCCTAACGATTTGCTTTTTTATACAGGAAATCAGTTTCCTGCAAAATATAAAAACGGGGCTTTTGTATGCTTTCATGGCTCTTGGAATAGGGCACCCCTCAAACAAGCTGGCTATTTTGTGGCATTTATCCCCATGGGAAAAGACGGAAAACCCTCTGGAAATTATGAGGTTTTTGCTGAAAATTTTGCAGGTATCGAAACCGTAATGAATCCGTCCGATGCCAAAGCCCGACCAATGGGTTTGGCTCAAAGCACCGATGGTTCGCTTTATATTACAGATTCTGTAAAAGGAAAAATTTGGCGTGTGATGTACGATAAGTAACCCAACCTAATTTTATGACCTTGAAATTTTTTATTTTTTCTATTTTTGTTTGCTTGGCTCTTAATGCCCAACACAAAACCAAACAGAAAACTATCCTAACAAAAAATATTGCCCTGATTGATTCAGGCAAAATTGTTTACGAAACTTATTGTTTGCCTTGTCATCAAGCCAACGGTATGGGCGTACCAAAAATGAACCCGCCTTTGGTTAAAACAAAATGGGTTTTGGGCGACAAAACTATCTTGATTAATATTTTACTAAAGGGCCTAAACGACCCCATCGAAATTGATGACGAGGAATATTTTAACCCTATGCCCGCCCACGATTTTTTATCGAATGGCCAAATTGCTGCGGTGTTAAGTTATGTTAGAAATAATTTTGGTAACAAAGCCGAAAGCATTACCGTCCAAGAAGTAAAAGATGTCAGAAACAAAAAATAATTGTTTTTATTTTATAAATAATTGATAATGAGATGATTAGATTCAAAATTATCTATAAATTTTCGTTTTATGTTTATATCTCGTAGATTATTTCTTCAAAATTTAGCAATTGCGTTTCCAATGCTTTCTAGCTTTGGTTTTAAGAAAAAAACAATACGTTTTGCTGTGGCTTCTGACGGTCATTATGGCCAAGACAAGACCGACTATGCAAACAATTATTCGGCCTTAATCAATAGTCTTAATCTTGAAAAAACGTCAAACGGACTTGATTTGGTAGTGTTCAATGGCGACCTTATTCACGATGATATTTCTTTTTTATCGCCAGTAAAAACACATTTTCAACAACTCAAATTCCCTTATTATGTTACCAGAGGCAATCACGACCATGCCTCTGCCCAACTTTGGCAACAAACTTGGGGGTTTGGTCTTAATCATGTTGTGGAACAAGGCCAATTCGCTTTTGTTTTGGCCGATACTTCCAACGAACAAGGCCACTACCTTTGCCCCGATTTTGAGTGGTTAAACCAAGAATTAAAAAAATTAATTTCAAAAAAGTCCGTTTTTATATTTTTACATATCCCTTCAAAACTTTGGACAATCCATGGAAGCGAATGCACGG
>JAYWHL010000358.1:0-2893 GCA_043777715.1 Cytophagaceae bacterium
GGACTTCCTAAAGGGGTAGCATTGAATGTGAATTTTCCAGCAAAATCCGAACAAAAACCCAAAGGAATTAAGGTTTGTAGGCAGTCGGCATCTTATTACAAAGAGATGTTCGACGAACGCCAGGACCCTTACAAAAAATCGTATTACTGGCTAGATGGAAATTTCGTAAAGTCGGACATGGCAGAAGGAACTGATGAATGGGCATTGGAAAATAACTACGTTTCTATCGTTCCCTGCAAATTTGATTTAACAGATTATGCAGCCATAGACGAATTAAGAGGTAATTTTTAAGATGAAAAACAAAAAATTTAGATTAATTCTTACCGCCTTTGTCATTAGCTTTTTACTAATGATTGTAAAATTTATAGCCTATTATTTCAGTAATTCAAACGCAATCTTGACTGATGCCCTCGAATCTATTGTAAATGTTATCGCAAGCGGTTTTGGAATGTATAGTGTTTATATTTCGTCTCAACCGAGGGACAGCAATCACCCCTACGGCCATGGAAAAATTGAATTTTTCTCAGTAGGAATCGAAGGAATTTTAATTGCATTGGCTTCGATATATATTCTTTTTCATACGGTCTTTCAATTATTAAATCCCAGTCCACTAAAATCCCTAGATATTGGGATTTATTTAATGATTTTGGCTTCGATTATTAATTATATCATGGGATATTTTTTGCTAAAAGAAGGTATAAAATCAAATTCAGTAACGCTAGAAGCTGATGGAAAGCACTTGATTTTTGATGCTCAATTCGGTTTTTTAATCGTAGTTGGCATATCAATTGTTTACTTTACCAACTTGAAATGGATAGATTCAGTATTGGCAATTGGCTTTGCGGTTTACATTTTTATTTCTGGTATAAAAATGATAAAATCTTCGGTATCTGCCTTAATGGACGAAGCCGACCCCTTAGTTTTTGAGAAAGTTGTAGCTATTTTAGTCAAAAACCGAAGTGAAAACTGGATAGATGTGCATAACCTTAGATTACAAAAATATGGAGCGAATCTACACATAGATTGCCATTTAACACTACCTAATTACCTGACCCTCAAACAATCACATGATTTGGTTCATGATTTTGAGAACTGTATAAAGGAGGAGTTTAATAACGAAGTAGAGATTTTTGTTCATGCCGACCCCTGCCTCGAAGACTGTTGCTCGCACTGTAATTTAAGCGACTGTCAAGTAAGAAGGTTTACTAAATCGAAGGAAATTGAATGGAACTCACTTAATTTGGCACTTAATCAAAAACATTATTTAGAGGTTTGAGCCAATAAAAAATTGGATTTAACCAAAATTATTAACTAATATTTTCAACCAACAAGCATAGCCTCTTTTTCCTTCGTAGAATATAGCCATGCTGGCTTGTGTGTATAAACCTCCGCTTTTAGTTCGTTTAACAAAGCATAAAGGCCAAAGTAGGTGCGGTTTACGTACAGGCCGTGTTGTGAACCCCTAGCCACATTAGAGCGTTTTAATTCTTCGGTTTTGGTAAGTTCTTCGGCAAAGGCATAAACTCCGTCAAAATATTCTTGATTTCCGAAATCAAACTTTTTTTCCATAAAAGGTAAACCAAGTAGGTTTATCATTTTGATAAATAAGGAAGTAAAAACCACTTTGTCGGCATCGGAATCTTTGGCGAGTAAAAATTCTAAATTATAGAAAATTTCAAGCGTTCGTGCTTCATTTGCAACTGTATCGGGATTTATCAAATCAAAATAATCGTTGTAATAATCAGCTGGAATTTCTTTAACACAACCAAAATCAATCACACCAATCGTTCCATTGTTTCTAAATAGGAAATTTCCTGGGTGTGGGTCGGCATGAACTTTTCTGAGGGTGTGTATCTGAAAATCGTAAAAATCCCAAAGGGCTTGACCAATCGAGTTTCTGACTTCTTGGGAGGGATTGGTAAGCAAAAAGTCTTTCATGTGCAAACCTTCTAGCCAATCCATTGTCAGAATTCGTTCTGATGAGTATTCGGGATAATATTTTGGAAAAAACAAATCTTTGATATGCGAACAAGCCTCAGATATTTCTTGGGAACGTTCGAGTTCTAGCTGGTAGTTTGTTTCTTCTAATAATTTACCTTCAACTTCTCCCATATAACGGTCAATGTCCACGGCATTCAAGCTAAATAGCCTAACTGCCATAGGTTTAACCATTTTCAAATCAGAGCTAATGGAATCGGCCACGCCAGGATATTGAATTTTTACGGCCAGTTTTTTTCCATCTTTATAAGCAACGTGAACTTGCCCAATGGAGGCTGCATTACAGGCTTCGAGGTCGAATTTATCAAACAATTGTTGTGGACTTTTATCAAAAAACTGTTTGAAGGTTTTCATTACCAATGGCCCAGAAAGTGGTGGGGCTGAATATTGAGACATTTGAAATTTGTCAATATAAGCCTTGGGCATCACGTTTTTATCAAGTGAAAGCATTTGTGCTACCTTCAAAGCTGACCCTTTTAATTGACTCAATGACTCATAAATATCGGTAGCGTTGTCGTTATGGAGTTCATCTCTCGATAAATCAGGGTTCATCAATTTCTTTGCTCCGTGTTTGATGTAATTACCCCCAATTTTTACACCTGTTTTAATAAACTGGCTCGCTCTGGCAACTTTACTGGTTGGAATATTATTAAGAGATTTCATGGCTGGTGTTTTTATCTATTTTGATAGAAAAATTTGGCGACGTCAAACAAGGAATCCAAAGGCGAGGGGCCTATTAAATCGAAAGAGGCGTTTACCGATTTTTCGATGGCGGTATCCGTTTTTTCAAATCCTTTAGAATTGTCTTTAATCCAAAAATCTAAAATTATTAAATATTGAACCCAAAAAGCATCTGGGTATTTGTCAGAAATAAAAAGTCTTTCAATTACTTCCT
>JAYWHL010000359.1:0-2892 GCA_043777715.1 Cytophagaceae bacterium
GCCGAGTGTACCCGAAATCTCATCGAATGGCGAACACGCTGGTACGTTTAGATACGAAATTGGCAATATCAATCAAAAATCGGAAGTGGCGTTTCAAACCGACTTGGGTTTGGTTTACGAAACAAAAGGCTTTTATTTGGACTTAAACGTTTTTCAGAATAGTATCAACAATTACAGTTATTCTGAACGAGTACAAAGCCAAGGCAAAGATTTGTTTATTGGCGGTGTGCCTGTTTACAGGTACCAACAGGGGAATGCCCGTTTGAGGGGCATTGAGGCCAGCATGACCATCAATCCAAAACAAATGCGTTGGTTTAGTTTTAGTCAAAATTATTCGTTGGTGCGTGGTCAAAACCTTTCTGCCAAAAACGATTCGGGTCGATACCTCCCTTTTATGCCCTCGCCAAGGTGGATTTCTCAACTCAAAGCAAGCCGAGACCGTTGGGGCAAGCGACTAAGAAACACTTACGCCCAAATAGAATTAGAAGTGTATGAGGCTCAAAATCAGGCACTTTTGGCCAACAATACTGAAACCCCAACGCCCGCCTATAAACTTTGGAACTTGGGCTTTGGTGGCGACATTGTGGCCAACAACAAAACTACGCTGTTTTCGGTGTATGTTTCGGCACAAAATCTATTTGATTTGGCTTATCAAAACCACCAAAACCGCCTTAAATACCTCGACCTCAACCCAGTTACAGGCCGCCAAGGGATTTATAACATGGGCCGAAATTTGAGCATAAAAGTAGTAATACCGATTGGATTTTAGGGGGATTTGCGAAAAGTAAAGGCGATTCCTAAACCAAAGCCTCCCACAAAATCTCAATGGGGTGTAGGGCTTTGCGGCCTGTGCCATCGTGGATTTGGTGGCGGCAACTTGTGCCTGGGGCCGCTATGATGGTATCTTGGGCTTGGTTACGAACCGTCGGGAAAAGCACCAATTCGCCAATGGCCATCGAAATTTCGTAATGCTCTTTTTCATAACCAAACGACCCAGCCATGCCACAACAGCCACTTGGGATAAGCTGTACGGTATAGTTTTCAGGAAAAGATAATACTTTTTTGGTAGGCGTTAAGGCCGAAAAAGCCTTTTGTTGGCAATGTCCGTGCAATTTTATGAGGCGTTTTTCTTGACTAAATTGGGCTTTTGTAATGCGTTTGGCATCAATTTCTTTGGCAATAAATTCTTCAAAAATAAAGGTATGCTTAGCCAGTGCTTTGGCATCTTCCAATAAATTTTCATCGCAAAGGTCTAAATATTCGTCTCTAAAAGTCAGAATTGCCGAAGGTTCAATACCAATCAATGGGATTTCGGGCGTAATAACCCCTGCCAAAAGCCTGATATTTTGGTTGATAATTTTTTTGGCATCTTTCAAAAGTCCTTTTGACAAATAGGGCCGACTGCTTTCTAAATGCTGCGGAATGATGACCTCATAGCCTAGTTTTTCGAGTAGTTCAACGGCTTTTTTGCCAATTTCTACATCGTTATAATTACTAAATTCATCACAAAACAGATGAACTTTTTTGCTTTTTGGACTCGGTTTTCTCTTCTTAAACCAAGATTTTAAGGTAGTATTGGCCAACAAAGGCATGGTTCGTTTTGGGTGAAAACCAACCACGGTATTAGCTATTTTACGGAGCGGGGCATTGTCAAAAACAAAATTATACGCCCAAGGAATATACGAAGCGATTTTGGTCATTTTAGAAAAATTCCCAATCAACCAAGAGCGTAAAGGCACACCGTTTCGCTCATAATAACCCTGCATAAATTCGGCTTTTAGCTTGGCCACATCTACGTTTGAGGGGCATTCGCCTTTACAGCCTTTACAGCTCAAACACAAATCTAACACCTCTTTTACTTCGTTTTCGTTTGCTCCTCCAATCGTAATTATTTCTGAATCAACACTTTGTGGATTAGTCAGGTATTCTCTTAAAATATTAGCCCTTGCTCTTGTAGTTTCTTTTTCGTTGCGAGTGGCCATAAAACTCGGACACATCGTGCCGCCGCTTAGTTCGGTTTTTCGGCAATCGCCCGAGCCATTACATTGTTCGGCGTGTTGCAACATATTCTGGTCGCCAAATCTAAAATGGGTCTTTGGTAGCGTACTTTCTTGGCCTGGCACATACCTCAAAAAGGTATCCATGGGGGGCGTATCTACAATTTTATTAGGATTAAAAACATTGGCAGGGTCCCAAATACGTTTGATTTCTTTCATCAATTCGTAGTTGTGTTGGCCCACCATCAGTTTTATAAATTCGCCCCTAAGCCGTCCGTCGCCATGTTCGCCCGAGAGCGAGCCTTGGTATTTTTTTACGAGATGAGCAATCTGCTCGGCAATGAGCCTAAATTGAGCATTGCCTTCGTGTGTTTTCAGATTGATAATAGGCCGCAAATGTATCTCGCCCGACCCTGCATGGGCATAATGCACCGAATACATTCCGTTTTGTTTCAGAATCTCGTTAAAATCTCGAATATAGGCAGGGAGGTCGTTTACATCAACGGCGGTATCTTCTATCACGGCCACTGCTTTTTCATCGCCTGGCAAATTAGACAATAACCCCAGCCCAGCCTTTCGCAAACTCCAAACTTTTTTAGAGTCTTCGCCATAAACCACAGGAAAATGATAACCCAAACCCGCAGCACGCATTTCAGCTTCCATAGTTGTGGCCAATTGCTCTATTTCTGCAAGATTATCTCGCCTAAATTCTACCACCAAAATTGCCCCAGGGTCGCCTTCTACAAAAAAACGATTTTGGCGATGTTCGGGACTGGCTTTGGTACATTCCAAAATGTAATGATCTATCAGTTCCGAGGCCGAGGGTTTATATTTTAGGGCGATAAGATTTGCTTTGAGCGAGTCATCGACGCTATCAAAATGCCCACAAACCAAG